>NZ_JBHUAL010000201.1:17573-17936 GCF_042789775.1 Kitasatospora sp. NPDC056800
CCCTCTACGTTTTTTTTGTTTGTTGTGGGGGTTTTTTTTTTTTCTATCCCCCCCCGCGGGGGCCCCGCCGCGCGCGCGCGCGCCCCCCCCCCCCCCCCCCCCCCGCGGCCCAACGTTCCTGCCGGCGGGCCAGGAGCGCCAGGAAGGCCAGGACGGCGAGGCCGCGGCCGACAGCTCACGCCGTGCCGACCGGAGCCCCCGTCGCATCGGGCGGTTCTCCCCTCAGCAGAGTTCCTGCACGGCGAGTAGCCCGAGGCCCTCGCGCGAGAAGTCGGCCGGTCCGACTTCTCGCGCGGGCCGACGCACCAACCGGAAAGCCAGTCTCTTATAAACATATGAAGCTGCCGACCACAATTATAGTGT
>NZ_JBHUAL010000202.1:0-17845 GCF_042789775.1 Kitasatospora sp. NPDC056800
CGGGGCGGGCGGGGGCGGCGGCGGTGGGGGGGGGCGCGGGGGGCGCGGCGGGCGGGCGGGCGCCCCGCGCCCGGCGGGGGGGGCCCCCCGCGGCCGGGCCCCCCCCGCGACGGAAGACGAACACCTCAGCAGGGCTTGCGCCAGGCGTTCAGTTCGAGCTTCTTCCGCATCGAACTGAAGCCCAGCGACTTGGCCTTGCCGCAGAACTGGTCCGTGTCGAGCTTGTACTCGACGTGGAAGACCGCCTTGCCCGCCTTGACGAAGGGCGCGACCCGGTCGCACTCGTCGAACTGCGCGCACTCCTCGTTGACCGCGAAGTCGAAGTCCGGGAGCAGGGCCGGGATCTGGTCCAGGTCGTTCTTCAGGCCGATGGCCAGGCCGCGTTCGTGGGCGAGCTGGGCCAGCATCCGGTTGTACTTGAGCTGGTCGTCCGGGGTCAGCGGGAAGCCGCTGTTCTGGTTGTACGCCTCGATGGTGTCCGGCTCGACGGCGTCGAAGCCCTTGCTCCGGCACATGTCGAAGCGGGCGGCCATCAGCGGCTTCAGCTGGTCGAGCTTGCGGATGTCGAACCACTTCTCGCCCTTCCAGCCGGTGTCCGAGCCCTGGAGGGACTTGGCGAAGGCGGCGGAGTCGGGGCGGAAGTCCTCCCAGGAGCCGGCGTTGATGTAGCAGATCACCTTGCGGCCCTTGGCGTGCAGCGCGGCCACCACCGAGGCGTCGTTCTCGAAGCCGTCGATGTCGTAGACCGGGACGTCCACCGACTGGTCGACGCCGCCGCCGAGTTGCCACTGCCAGGCGAGGCCCGGGGTGGGCTGCCAGCGGGCGCCGGCCGGCGGTGCCGGGTTGCCCGGCGGGGTGCCGGTGCCCTGCGGGGTGCCGGGAGGCGTGCTGCTGCCGGGCGTGCCCGGGGCGGGCGCGGTGGTGCCGGGAGCGGTGGGCGCGGGGGTCGGCGTGCCCGGCTCGGTGGTGCTCGGGGCGGGGGTGCCGGGGGTGCTCGGCGCGGTGGCCGCGGGGGAGTTGCTCGGGGTGCCGTCGGCCGAGTCCTGGTCGTCCTCCGAACCCGAGCTGCTGCACGAGCTGACCAGCAGGGCGGTGGCGGTGGCGAGGGCCAGGGCGGCCGGGAGGTGCCGGTGGTTGCGGCGGTTCACGGTAGTCGGACTCCGGATCGGGTCAGGTCAGTTCGGCGGCGTTCAGGCCGTACGGCAGGGTGCGCCAGGGGTTCTCCCCGGCCCCCGGTACGGCGCAGCCGACGCCGGCTCGCCGGGCGGCGATCAGGGCGGCGGCGTCCTGGGCGTGCTCGGAAGGGACGTCGTAGACCAGGTGGCAGAAGCGGGAGGCCGCGTGCCGGCCGGTCCACAGCGGCAGCGTCATGGCGCGGTAGGCGTCCCAGTCGCCCTCGAAGGTCACCAGCAGGTCGGCCAGGCCGACTTCGGCGTAGCCCGGGTCCGGGTGCTCGCCGTGGCCGAACACCACGGTGCCGCAGCCGGCCGCGCGGGCGGCCGTGGCCAGCCGCCGGTAGTGCGCGAGCGCACCCGGGTGGGTGGAGACCTGGTCGAGGTAGACGCCGGTGATGCCGTGGCGCTGACGGTACGTCAGGATGTCGGCCACCACGGCCGCGTGCGGCCGGCGGCCGTAGTCGGTGTCGGTGTAGCCGACCAACGGCAGTCCGGCGGCGCGGAGTTCGTCGGCGGCCTCGGCGAAGACGTGGTCCGGGAACTCGCCCGGACCGTCGGCGAGGTTGAGCACGACGGCGGCGATCCGGGCGGGGTCGGCGGCGGCGACCGCCTGCCAGGCCGCCGGGTCCACCGCGGGGTGGACGTACAGCGGCACCAGCAGGCGGCCGTCGGGGGTGTGCCCGGCGGTCATGCGACCACCGGGTCGGGCGTGGGCCCGGCGGTGCCGAGCCACAGGTCGCGCAGGGTGTCGGCGAGGTCCGTCTCCGGCCGCCAGCCGAGCTCCCGGTCGGCGGCCGACACGTCGGCCTGCTGCCAGGAGACCGCGGCCGAGCGCTCGGAGCCCGCCCCGCTCTCGTCGATCCGGCCGGTGAAGCCGGCCGCGGCGACCAGCCCGTCCGCGATCGCCCGGACCTGCCGGGCCTGCCCGGAGGCCAGGTTGAGCACCCGGGGGAGCGGACGGTCGGCGGTGACGGCCAGGCCGACCGCCTTCGCCACGTCCCGGGCGTCGACGAAGTCGCGGTAGGCGGAGAGGTCGCCGACCGTGATCACGCCGTCGGCGCCCTCGGGCGCCACCCGGCGCAGCTCGGCGGCCAGCCGGCCTGGCAGCGAGCCCGCCGGGGCGCCGGGGCCGACCGGGTTGAACACCCGCAGCACCACGGCGTCCAGCGGCGAGCCGGCCACCGCGAGGGAGCCGGCCAGCTTGGTCGCGCCGTACACGCCGACCGGGCGGGCGTCGGCGTCCTCGGCGAGGGACTCGCCCCGCGCGCAGACGCCGTACTCGCCGGCCGAACCGATGTGCACCAGGCGGGCCTTCGGGGCGCCGAGGGAGAGCGCCTCGCAGAGCACCGCCGGGCCGCGGGCGTTCACCTCGGCGAGCTTGACCGCGCTGCCGGCCACCGCGCCGGCGAAGTTGACCACCGCGTCGGGGGCCAGCGCGGACAGTTCCTCGCCGAGCGGGCCGGCCTGGGCGGTGGCCAGGTCCAGCCGGAGGTCGTGGGCGGGCCGCCGGCCCGCGGTCAGCACGGTGGCACCGGGCACTGACCGCAGGACGGCGGTGGCGTGACGGCCGAGGAAGCCGTCGCCGCCGAGGAGCAGAATTCTCACGCGGCCCGTCCGTCGCTCTCGGCGCCCGCGGTGGCGGGCTCGGTGGTCGCGTCGTCCGGGGCGGTGCGGGCGGCCGGGATCGGCAGCTCCGCGACACCCGGTGTGATGCCGCTCGACTCGAAGGGCATCAGGACCGGACGGATGGTGGAGAACTCGGCGTTGGCCCGGTCGTAGTCGTCGGGCCGGCCGATGTCCAGCCAGTAGCCGCCGAACTCGTACGCGGCGGGCGGGGTCTCGGCGGCCAGCAGGTCGAGCACCAGCTCGTCGAAGCCCAGCGGCAGGCCGGGGGTGTACTTGGCCAGCGCCGAGCGGGAGACGCCGTACACGCCCATCGAGACGCGGTAGTCGATGCTGGGCTTCTCCTGGAAGCCGGTGATGGTGCCCTCTTCGGAGGTCAGCACGCCGAAGTCGATCTTGACCTGGCGGGCGTAGGTGGCGATGGTCAGCGGGGCGCCGGACGCCTCGTGGTGCTTGAGCACCCCGGCGAAGTCCAGGTCGGTCAGGATGTCGCCGTTCATCACCAGGAAGTGCTCGGGCAGGCGCTCCTGCATGGTGAGCAGCGGGCCCATGGTGCCGAGCGGGCTGTCCTCGACGGCGTAGCCGACCCGCAGGCCCCACTGCGAGCCGTTGCCGACGTAGGCGCGGATGATGTGGCCGAGGTGGCCGATGGCCAGGGTGACGCTCTGGAAGCCCGCGGCGGCGAGCTGGCGCATCACGATCTCCAGGATCGCGTGCTGGTCGCCGATCGGGACGAGCGGCTTGGGAAGCGCGGTGGTGTACGGGCGGAGACGGACGCCCTTACCGCCGGCCAGGATCACTGCGTGCATGGTGTTTCCCCCACGGAAAGGATGTGCAGGACACGAACCTTGGTTACCAGGACGAGCAAGATCGGTCGGGGCGGGTCAGACGTTGTAGATGTCGGTCTTGTAGCGGGCCAGGTTGGCCGGGTCGCGGAAGAACTCGATGGTCTGCTCCAGGCCCTGCTCCAGGCTGAAGTTCGGGGCCCAGCCGGTGGCCTCGCGCAGCCGGGTCGCGTCCGCGACCAGGCGCATGACCTCGGAGTTGGTCGGACGGATGCGCTGCTCGTCCTCCTTCACCACCAGGTCCACGCCCATCAGCTTGCCGACCAGGGTGACCAGGTCGCCGACCGAGATCTCGCCGCCGGTGCCGGCGTTGAAGGTCCGGCCGACCACCGTGTCGGCGGGCGCGGAGCCCACCGTGCGGAAGGCGTTGGCGGTGTCCTTGACGAACGTGAAGTCGCGGGTCGGGCGCAGGTCGCCGAGGGTGATCTCGGTCTGGCCGGCCGCGACCTGGGCGATCACGGTCGGGATGACGGCGCGCATCGACTGGCGCGGGCCGAAGGTGTTGAACGGGCGCAGGGTGACGACCGGGGTCTCGAAGCTGGCGTGGTAGCTGTCGGCCAGCCGGTCCCCGCCGGCCTTGGAGGCGGCGTACGGGGACTGGGTGTTGATCGGGTGGTCCTCGGTGATCGGCACGGTCTGCGCGGTGCCGTAGGTCTCGCTGGTGGAGGTGTGCACCAGGCGGGGGATCTCCTGGTGGCGCACCGCCTCCAGCACGTTCAGGGTGCCGGTGACGTTGGTGTCCACGTACGAGTGGGGGGCGCGGTAGGAGTACGGGATCGCGATCAGGGCGGCCAGGTGGTAGACCGCCTCGGTGCCCTTGACCAGGCCGTTGACCGAGCCCGGGTCCCGGACGTCGCCGAGGACGATCTCGACCGAGTCCAGCACCTCCTCGGACAGGGTCTCCAGCCAGCCGAAGGACGAGAACGAGTTGTACTGGACCATCGCGCGGACGTGGTGCCCGTCGGCGACCAGGGTCTCGACGAGGTGGGAGCCGATGAAGCCCTCGGCTCCGGTAACCGCAACGCTGCTCATGCGGATGTCGCTTTCTCGATCTGCCGGGGCGGCCGGACGCACTGGGGTGGCCGGCCGCCGTTGGCCCGGTGGGTGTCTCAGGTGGAACGGGTACGGCGGTGCACGCGAAGGAGGCGTGCGGGATATTCGATGTGTTCAGCGGTGCTGGGTGGTGCGTTTTCAGCGGTGCTGGGTGGTGCGGCCGAGCGCGGGCCCGGCCAGTGCGGTGAGGACGAAGGCGGCCGTCCCGCAGCCGATCAGCTGCAGGACGATCGGGTCCGCACCCGCCAGCAGCCCGGCGCTCTCGGCGACCGCGGCGGCCAGACAGACGAGGGCGGTGCTCCAGCTGAACCCGAAGGCGTTCAGCAGCAGCGCCAGCCAGAGCGAGCCGCCGAGGAGCAGCATCGCGCCGAGCTGCGGCACGCCGAGCGCGGGGGCGCCGGGCCACAGCACGGTCGCGGCGGCGTCCAGCGCGGCCACGGTGGTGAGGTAGATGAAGA
The DNA here is from genome assembly GCF_042789775.1 of Kitasatospora sp. NPDC056800. Taxonomy (NCBI): domain Bacteria; kingdom Bacillati; phylum Actinomycetota; class Actinomycetes; order Kitasatosporales; family Streptomycetaceae; genus Kitasatospora; species Kitasatospora sp. NPDC056800. The sequence goes on from NZ_JBHUAL010000202.1 coordinate 5,155, forward strand.
GGCAGCCGAGCAGGATCCCGCCGGTGCGGCGGGTGAACTGGCCGCTGGTGTGGCTGGTGCGCAGGGCGGCCACCGCCATCGCCCGGTAGCGGAAGAGCAGCCACTCGGCGAGGCCCAGGCTGAGCGTCAGCGCGATCATGGCCGGTCCGGTCGGGGTGGTCGACGTCCCCTGCGCGGGGAGGCCGCCGGACTGCACGGCCTGGTGGATCGTCCCGCCGAGGCCGGCGATCAGCGTGAGCGCGCCGCAGGCCAGGCCGAACAGCAGGTGCGGGACCTCCTGGCGGACCGGCAGCCTCAGCTCGACGGACTCGCGTTCGCCGCCGCGGATGCAGACCAGCAGCTCCCGGACGGCCAGTCCGACCGCCAGCACCAGCGAGACGAGCAGCACGACCGTACGGACCGGCTGGGGGACGTCCGCCGCCAGCACCACGCCCGCGCCGACCGAGGCCGGGGCCAGCGCCAGCAGCAGGAACTTCTCCCGCCCGAGCACCAGCAGCACGGTCGCCGCGCCCAGGTAGCAGGACTGCCCGGCGGCGAAGCACAGCGCGCCCAGCGGCCCGCCGACCACGTACGCGGCGGCCGCCGCGACCAGCGCGCCGACCGGGGCGCCGACGGCCAGGCAGACCGCGGCCTCACGGCGGCGCAGCCGGCCCAGCCAGCGGTAGGAGCGGTGCGCCAGTGCCTGGTTGAAGCCCCAGCTGACCAGCGTGGCGACGGACAGCGCGAGCATGCCCGAGGGCAGGCCGAAGCGCATCCGGGTGGTCGCGAACAGGTTGGCGCCGAGCAGGTAGCCGAGCCCCGGCAGGGCGAACACCAGGCCGCGCACCACGCAGCGCCAGGGGTCGGCCCGCCAGGGGTTGGCGAACTCGGAGCTCGGGCCGGGGTAGCGGCGCTCGACCTTCTCGAACAGTTCCTCGGCGACGGTGAACGCGTCGGGGCGGCCGTAGAGCAGGGCGGCCTGCTCGTCCGACAGGCCGTCGGACTCCAGGAAGGCCGCGATCTCGTACGGGTGGACGGCGTCGGCGCAGACGTCGCGCAGGCGCTCGGCGAGCTCGTCCAGCGGGTCCGCGGGGAGGTAGAGCGAGTCATCCGGCTCCGGCTCCGGCTCCTGCTCCGACGGGGCGGGACGGCGGCGCTTGAGCGGCAGGGCGCGCAGCTGCACGGTCTGGTCGGGGCCGGCCTCGCCCGGAACAAGCCTCAAGGGACCGCTCACGCGTCCACCTCGCTGTGCTCGGCGGCCGCTGAGCGGGACACGCGCCTTTCGATGGTTCGCTCGCTGCGCTCGTTCACGCTCTGACCTCGCTGTGCTCGGCGGCCGCTGAGCGGGACACGCGCCTCTCGATGGTTCTGTCGCCGTGCCCGTTCACGCGCCGACCTCGCTCGGCTCGGGGCGGGCGGCGGCCAGCTGCTGGTCCCAGTCGGGGCTGGGGACCTGGTCGGTGACGGCGACCATGCCGCCGGGCATCCAGCGGGCGGTGCCCAGGAGCTCGGTGTAGATGCCGCGGAAGCCGTCGATGTTCTGGCGGAGGGTGAACTGCTCGATCACCCGCAGCCGGGCGCCCTCGCCGAGCCGGGCGCGCCGTTCGGCGTCGCGCAGCAGCTCGATCGCGGCGGCCGCCATCGGTTCGGGTTCGCGCGGCGGGACGACCAGTCCGGTGTCGCCGACGGCCTCGCGCACGCCGCCGACGTCGGTCGAGACGGTCGCGCGGCCGCAGGACATCGCCTCGATCAGGGTGAACGGGAAGCCCTCGCTGATGCTGGAGAGCATGACCACGTTGCCCGCCGCGTACGCGTCGGTGATGTCGGCGACGCGGCCCTCGAAGGCCACCGAGTCGGCTATGCCGAGCTCGGCGGCCAGGGCTATGCAGCCGTCCCGGTACGCCTCGCCGCCCTTGGGGGTGCCGCCGAAGAGCCGCAGACGCGCCTCGGGGATCTCCCGCTGGACGATGGCGAAGGCCCGGATCAGCGTCTCCAGGTCCTTGATCGGGTCGACCCGGCCGGCCCAGCTGAGGGTGGGCGTCTCGGGCTCGGGGCCGGCCGGCGGGAAGGCCGCCGGGTCCACCCCGTTGTAGACGGTGCGGATGTGCGAGGACGGCGTGCCGCCGCGCTCCTCCCAGCGCCGGTTGTACCGGTTGCCGGGGGTGACCAGGGCGGCCTGCCGGTAGCTCTCCTCGGCGAGCATCCGGTAGAAGCCGAGCAGCAGCGCCTTGACCGGCCAGCGGTAGGGGCCGGTGCGGTAGCCGAGGTAGCGCTCGCGCAGGTAGATGCCGTGCTCGGTGAGCAGAAACGGTACGCCGTACTGCTGGGCGGCGATCAGCCCGGGCAGGGTGGCGAGGCCGCCGCTGGCCGCGTGCGCGACGCCGTCCTTGGGCGGCTCGACCGAGAGCGGCCGCAGGGCGTGCTCCAGCAGGTCGGTGGCGTTCAGGGCGTCGTGCAGGGTGGGCCGGGAGACGGCGGTCGGCAGGTAGTCGCGGGTCCAGACCTGCTGGAGGGTGCGCAGCGCGCGCTCGCTGCGCAGCGCCGGGCTGAGCAGCCCGTGCCGGGCGAGGTCGGCGAAGTTGTACAGCTCGGTGCCGAAGTGGGTGGTGTAGACCGGGTCGAGGATGGAGTGCAGGAAGCGCTCGTACGCGTTGAGGAAGCGCCGCATCTCCTTGCCGCGGGGCGCTCGGCCCTCCGAGGCGGGCCCCCACAGCGGCGCGGTGGTGACCGACCGTACGTTGGCGGGCAGTTCCCAGGCCAGTGGCTCGTGGCCGGTTCCGGTGACGGCGATGACGTCGAACTCGACGTCCGGCATGCCCTGAACGAGCTGGTCGCACCAGACGCTCACGCCGCCGTGCTGGTGCGGATACGTCCCCTCGGTGAGCAGGGTGACGCGCATTCCTGTCCCCCCTCCTGTTCTTGCGTAGGTTCCGGCCTGGATGACCGGAACGGGAGCCGTGGCGGGTGGTGCTGGTTACCGGTTACCGGTTGCCGGAGCGTCCGGTGGTGCTGCTCGGCGTGGCCGTCCCCCCAGAGGCCTTGCCGTTCTTCGTCGCAGCCTTGTCGTCGTGGCCGTTGCCGCCCTGACCGATGGTGCCAGCGAGGACATCCTTGCCGGGCACCGGGGTTCCGCTACCCGGGACCAGGGACGGAGCGGGCTTGCGGGTGGTGTCGCTCGGCCCCACCGGGACCGGGGTGGCGACACCCTGCGGCACGACCTTCTTGTCCGCCGGCGCCGGGGCCGGGACGGACTTGGCCGCGACGCCCGGCGCGACGGGGGCCGGGGCGGCCGGCGCGGACGGCAGCTGCAGGGTGACGCTGCTCTGCAGCGCGCCCGGGGACACCCAACCCGAGAGGGTACCGGCGTAGGACGAACCGAACCCGCCCGTTCCGATGGCCAGCTTCTGAGCGGTTCCGGTCGGCATGGTGGCCTGGACCTGAACGCCGGACGGCGCGTTGACGGTGACGGTGCCGCCGACCCGGTAGGCGGTGACCTGGCCGGAGGCGAGGGCGGTGTTCCAGGCCGCGCGGCGCTGGAACTCCTGGCCGATCTCGCGCTGGCTCAGGTTCACGATCGGGGCGCTGTCCGCGTGCAGCGAGCGGTAGGTGCCGAGGATCTTCTCCAGCACCGGGTACAGGATGCGGTCCTCGGACAGGTTCGACTGGTGCACGAAGTGCGGCCGCGGGTCGTTGCTCAGCACGTGGCCGAGGTCGATCCGGGCCTCCAGCGGCACGATGTACGACTGGTAGCCGGTGGTGGTGTCCAGCGGCTGGGGCAGGCAGGTGGAGTTGGCGTTGTTCTCGCAGACGCCGCTGCCACCGTTGGCCTTGCTGGTGTAGATCCAGTTGTACTCGTCGGCCTCCTCCTTCGCCGTACCGGCGTTGTAGAAGACGTTCATCGGGTACCGCGGCACGGTCAGGGCGGCGCCGACGGGCCGCTGGCCGGTCTCGCGGGAGGCGTCGCTGGCGGTGAACTTGATGCCGTTGGCGGCCAGCGCCGGCGCCAGGTTCGGGTTGTCGCTGGTCTCCTGCGGGGCGGTCAGCAGGCCGGAGTGCTCGCCGGTGACCAGGGACTGCGGGTCGAAGCCCAGGCCGTTCGTGGTGGCCCAGTCGGCGTTGGTCTTGATCTGGGAGGAGATGGTGTTCTGGTCGACCCAGACGGTGGCGCCCGCGGTGTTCTTGGCGCAGACCCACGGCACCACGGTGACGTTCTGCTCGCAGCCCAGGTACGGGTGGGTGTAGGTGTGGTTGACCCACCGGTAGTTGTTCTGGTCGGCGATCATCTGGTTCGCCGTGGGGTCCACCGTGGTCTGGTGGTCGGCCTTCCAGTCCTCGCTGCCGCCGCCGTTGAACACCATGTCCAGGGTGAAGTTGTTGGCGGCCTGCCACTGCTTGAGGTGGTTGGCGTCGTCGACGGTCATCCGGATCGGGTTGGCGGTGTCCGGGGTGCCGGGCGGGCAGGTGACGTCGCCGGGGGTGCACTTGAGCACGGTGTCCCAGCGGTCGTCGGCCAGGAAGACGTCGTCCACGTGGGTGGCGAAGTAGTTGCGGTCGTAGCCGAGGTGGACACCCTGTGTGAGCCAGTCGACCATGCCGCGGGCCAGCAGCCGGTACTGCTGCTGGTACTGGTTGTAGACGAACGTGACGACCAGTTCCTTGCGGCCGTCGTGGGTGTACTCGCCGACCAGCGAACCGCGGCTGGCCGTGTTGGGTATCGGCGCGTCGACCAGCGGGACGAACGAGGCGCCGGCCGGCAGGCTGGCGAGCGGAGTGGCCAGGTAGCCGTAGCTCTCGCCGACGTTCGGGTCGTTGTCCTCGAACGGGACGCTGCCCTTGAGGTACCCGAACGGGCCCGAAGTTCCGGCCGCGGTGGTGGCGCCCTGGAATCCGTCGAGAGTGCCCACGAATCCGGGATTCTGGGCGTAGTTCAGCCCCACCGCCGGGTTGGCCCACGTGTACGCGTCGATCTGGCGGACGTTGAATGCGGCTTCGTAGGTCGCGATCGCCGTCATCTCGGTGGCACTGTTGGGGAAGGGGTTTTCGTTGGGCAGCACGATGCCCTGGAACTTCCCGCGGGGCTGGCCGTTCAGCGTGTCGCTCAGGAAAGCGGAGTTGATGACGGGGCGGTTGGGGTCATTGAGGCTGATGACCTTGTAGGGCGTGCCCTGGCTCTTCAACTCGGCGGTGATGGCAGCGACGGACGGGCCGCCGTCGTCGACGACCAGGACGGTGAGGTCGATCCTGGGCGGCGCCGCGTCGGCGTGGGCCAGGGTGGTCTGCAAGCCGCTGGCCAGCAGGACTGCCGCCGCGCACGCGGCGACTCTTCGGGTCGCTCGACCCATGGTGATCCTCCCCTTGGTGCAGGCGTCACGCTGCTCGGCGCTCGCCTGCCCGTGTAGCTGTTCGCGGGCAGCAGGCTGCCCGGGCCCATCCTGGTCGAGGGACGGTGGTGCGAGGGACCAATTGGGCGAGAGTGCAGCGAACCTGTTACCAACGTTCATGGCGAAGCCATGAAGGCGCTGATTGTGACCGGAACCGGACCGGCGGCGCAAATAGTGAATTGAAAATGAAAAACCGGAAGCTGACTGCTACACGTGGTTACCGACGGTGCGGCCCAGTGGGGCGGGCGGGACACCTACACTGTCGTCGTTGCGCATGACACTCTTGCACATCTCGCCGCCCAGTTGGGCAGGTTCATGCAATATCGGGCACGGCTGTGCCATGTGACAGTCCGAATATGCAATGGAGGTGCTCACATGGTCGATCAGCATACCGAGTCCGGGGGATTCCCGAGCGTACGGAATGCGTCACCGGAGGCGGGCGGAACGCCGCTGGTCGGACGCAGTCTCGGTTTGCGCGGTGCGCTGAATGCCCGTGATCTGGGCGGGTACCGGACGGCTGACGGGCGGATTCTCCGGCCCGGGGTGGCACTGCGCAGCGATGGCCTGAACCGTGTCACCGCCGAGGACCTCGGCCCGCTCGGCGCGCTCGGCCTGCACAGCGTGGTGGACCTGCGGAGCATGGCCGAAGTCCGCGAGACCGGTCTGGACCACCTGCCCGGCGGTGTGACGCTCCACCACCTCCCGCTGCTGGCACCGGACTTCGACATCGTCCTGCTGGTCCGCGACGCGCTGGCGGACCACGACCCGGAGCGCCAGCGGGCGCTGCTCGGCGACGGCCGGGCGGCCGCCCGGATGGCCGGCCTCTACCGGTGGTTCGTCACGGACCGGGTGGCGCGCGAGCGATTCGCCGCCCTGCTACGGCTGCTGGCGGACCCTCAGGGGCCGCCGCTGCTGTTCCACTGCTCGGCGGGCAAGGACCGCACCGGCTGGGCCGCGGCCCTCCTGCTGACCGCCCTGGGGGTGGACCGGGAGACCGTCCTGGCCGACTACCTGCTCACCAACGAGCGCTCCGCCCCGGTCGTACGGCGGGTGCTGGACGACTTCGGGGCCCGCGGCCTGATGCGCGAGCCCGAGCTGCTCCTGCCGGTCTTCCGCGCCGACGGCGGCTACCTGGACGCGGCCTTCGCCGAGGTCGTGGCCGGCTGGGGCGGCTTCGACGCCTACTGGCGGGACGGACTCGGACTGGACGGGGAGGTGCTGGCCGGGCTGCGCGCCAACCTGCTGGACGACCCGGGAGCCGAGCGGGGCGGCCCGGCTCCCGGCGGTCGGCTCAGCCCTCGTTGATCAGCCCCTCGCGCAGCTGGGTGAGCGTCCGGGTGAGCAGCCGCGAGACGTGCATCTGGGAGATCCCGATCTCCTCGCCGATCTGCGACTGGGTGAGGTTGCCGAAGAACCGCAGCATGATGATCCGGCGCTCGCGCGGCGGCAGCTTGGCCAGCAGCGGCTTGAGCGACTCCCGGTACTCGACGCCCTCCAGCGCGAGGTCCTCGTAGCCGAGCCGGTCGGCCAGCGGGCCGTCGCTGTCCTCCTCGCCGGTGCTGGAGTCGAGCGAGCTGGCGGTGTACGCGTTGCCGACCGCGAGGCCCTCGACCACGTCCTCCTCGCTGACCCCCAGGCAGGCCGCCAGCTCGGCGACGGTGGGGGAGCGGTCCAGCCGCTGGGAGAGCTCGTCGCCGGCCTTGGTGAGCGCCAGCCGCAGCTCCTGGAGCCGGCGCGGAACGCGGACCGACCAGCTGGTGTCCCGGAAGAAGCGCTTGATCTCGCCGACCACGGTGGGCATCGCGAAGGTGGGGAACTCCACCCCGCGCTCCGGGTCGAACCGGTCGATCGCCTTGATCAGGCCGATCGTGCCGACCTGGACGATGTCCTCCATCGGCTCGTTGCGGCTGCGGAAGCGCGCCGAGGCGTACCGGACCAGCGGCAGGTTGAGCTCGATCAGGGTGTCGCGGACGTAGGTGTGCTCGGCGCTGCCCGGGTCCAGCGCGGCCAGCCGCAGGAACAGCGAGCGGGAGAGCGTCCGGGTGTCCAGCACCGAGCCGGGCGGCGTCTCCGGTCCCGTGTCGGGGCCGGGCGGCCGGGCCGGTTCGACCCGCTGCCGCGGGACCAGGTCCTCGACGACGGCCGTGCCGTTGGCCTGGCCGCCAGCGTGGATCTCCGCAGTGCCCAGCTCTCCGGACATGCACCCACCCCCTTGTGACTGTCAGTTGAACGGGGGCCGTCGCGCGGTGGTTCCCGGCGAGGGCCTTCCCCCTGCATACCGGAACACGGTCCACGGCAAACCCGAACGTCGCAAGATGTCACGCCGGGGTAACTCGCTGCAATCTCACTCTTCCCAGGAGTTGCCGGTCCGAAGCCTGGTCAGGATCCGGGAGAGCAGCCGGGACACGTGCATCTGGGACATCCCCAGCTCGGTGCTGATCTGGGACTGGGTCAGGTTGGCGAAGAACCGCAGCATCACGATCCGCCGCTCCCGCTCGGGGAGCTGGACCAGCAGGTGGCGGACCATGTCCCGGTGCTCGACCTCGGCCAGCGCGGAGTCCTCGTAGCCGAGCCGGTCGAGCAGGGCGAGCCCGCCCTCGTGCTCCTGCGCGGCTTCCAGGGACGCCGCGTTGTACGCCCGCCCGGCGTCCAGGCAGGCCCGTACGTCCTCCTCGGGGATCCGCAGGCTGGCGGCGATCTCGGGCACCTTGGGCACCCGGCCGTGCAGCACCGTCAGCTCCTCCATCGCGCCGCTGACCTGGACCCACAGCTCCTGGAGCCGGCGCGGGACGTGCATGGTGCGGACGTTGTCCCGGAAGTAGCGCTTGATCTCGCCCAGGATGGTCGGCAGCGCGTAGGTGGGGAACTGGACGCCGCGGCCGGGGTCGAAGCGGTCGATCGCGTTGATCAGGCCGATGGTGCCGACCTGGACGACGTCCTCCATCGGCTCGCTGCGGCTGCGGAAGCGGGTGGCGGCGTAGCGGACCAGCGGGATGTTCACCTCGATCAGGGCGGCCCGGACCCGCTCCCGCTCGGGGGCGTCCGGGGGCAGCTCGGCGAGCCGTTCGAACAGCACCCGGGTCAGCGTCCGGACGTCCACGGCGGGGCGGCCGCCGGGGCCGCGCAGCCGGTCCGGTCGGAGCTCGCCGGCCGGGCTGGTGATCGCAGCCAGCACTTCGTCCACGGACACCTCACCCCTCCCAAAGTCGTCAACGGCGGGCCCTGCGGAGCGGGTGCCACGGCGGGTTCACGACCTCGCCATGTCCGGCAAAACCGGTCATAGCATCACAAGGTGGGCACAGGTCGGGCAAGCACCCGATGGAGGTGTGTTGGTGGGCCGTTCAACCTTTCCCGGGCCGGCCGGCGAACCGCCGCAGGGATCGTTCCGGGACGGAGCAAGGCGCCCCGCCCGGAAGCCGGACGGGGCGCCGCGGTCTGTCCGGGGGAAGCGCCGGGGTCGGGCTTCGGGTGGTCCGGGGCGGACGGGTGGGGCCGGACGGGTGCTCAGACCTCGACGTCGGCGATCACCCAGGTGGCGAACTCGCGCCAGAGGCCGGCCGCGGCCTGGTGGTCCGGGTGGGTCAGGTAGGCCTGGAGGGCGTCGCGGTCCTCGACCAGGCTGTTGATCGCGTAGTCGTACGCGATGTCGCGCTCGGTGGTGTTCCAGCCGCACTCCCACTCGCGCAGCTCGGGGATCACCGAGCCGAGCGCGTCGAAGGCCTTGGCGCCGGCGAGCACGCGCTCTTCGTCCTTGCTGACGCCTTCGTTGAGCTTGAACAGGACCAGGTGGCGGATCACGATTGCCGCTCCTCGCGGACGGGGACAGAGGGTCCCGCTCACCGTAGCCGGTGCCCGGGGGCCGACCGCTACCCGAATGGGTGCGGGCCGTCCGTCACTTGATCAGACCGGTCATGAAGGTGCCGACGGCCTTGGCCGCGTTCGAGATCCCCTCGAAGCCGAGCTGGACCAGCTCGGCGGACCGGGAGGGTGAGGTGATGATCGAGTAGAGCACGAAGATGAGCAGGAGGGCCATGCCGATCTTCTTCGCCTGCGCCATCGGGTGACCTCTTCCTCCCAGCTGTGGGCCGCCGTCATCCGGTCCCCGAGCGGCCTGCAGGGGGCAGCTTATCCACCCGGACGGGCTATCAAGTGTGCGACGCGTTCGGCCGGCGGGACGAAGGTCCCCGCGAGTGGGGCCTTTCTCCGGATGCCCGCTCGCGGGCCGGACGGCAGGATGGAAGACGTACCGAGGATCTGGCAGGAATCCCCGGTGCATGGATCCGGAGCTCCCCGCTGTGGGACCGGTCGCCGCGGCTTCCCCCCGACGCGGCGCCGGTTGTGGGACTCCGCCGGGGGAGCGGTCAGTCCCCCCGAACCGCTCCCCCTCCAGGCTCCGTACGGACCGGGCACCGGTGGTCATCGGCCCGGGGTACGGAGCCGTTCCCATGTCCGGGGCCGTTCCGGCGGTGCCCCGCGGCCCGGCGAGTCGGACGGCGCGGAGCAGGCGGCCTGACAGGTGAAGTGAGACCAGAACTGAGACCGGCACGACGAAGGCCCCGTTAAAAGTTTTAACGGGGCCTTCGTTCGTCCTGCTCATGGCGGTAGCGGTGGGATTCGAACCCACGGTGGAGTTGCCCCCACACACGCTTTCGAGGCGTGCTCCTTTGGCCGCTCGGACACGCTACCGAGAGGAACTCTACCGGAGGGGTGGCGCAGTCACGAAATCCGTATCACCGCGGTGCCCGGCGGGCCCTCAGCGGTGGGTGTCGAAGAAGGCGCGCAGCTGCGCGCCGCACTCGTCGGCGAGGACGCCCGGGATCACCTCGGGCCGGTGGTTGAGCCGGCGGTCGCGCATCACGTCGAAGAGCGAGCCGGCCGCGCCGGCCTTCTCGTCGAGGGCGCCGTAGACCACCCGGTCGATCCGGGACAGCACGATGGCGCCGGCGCACATGGTGCACGGCTCCAGCGTGACGACCAGCGTGCAGCCGCTCAGCCGCCACTCCCCGGTCTTCTCCGCGGCCTGCCGGACCGCGACCACCTCGGCGTGCGCGGTCGGGTCGCCGACCGCCTCGCGCTCGTTGTGGCCGCGTCCGATCACCTCGCCGTCCGGGTCCAGGACGAGCGCCCCGACCGGTACGTCCCCGGTGGCCGGCGCCAGCGCGGCCTCGGCGATGGCGAGGCGCATCGGCGCCGCCCAGCGGTCGCGGACCGGGTCGGGGCGGACGGGGGCGGGCAGCGGGGGGACGCGCGGGACGGTCAGCGGAGTGGATGCGGGCTGCATGGCATCCAGTGTCGGGTATCCGGTGGTGGACACCGGCATGGCCGACGCCGCTACCGGACGGCCTCCAGGACCTCGCCGCAGCCCAGGGCCTCGGCGATCTCCTCCAGGGCGTCGCCCGGGACCGCGCCCTCGCCGCTGAGCGCCAGCAGCTCGTCGGCGGCGAGGCCGAACTCGGTGAGCAGGTGGGCGTCGCCGAGCGGGCCGACCGGGACGCCGCCGCGGGCGTCGGCGTCCTCCTCGTCCTGCTCCTCGGCCTCCTCGGCCTCGTCCAGCAGGTGGTCCAGGTCGCCGAACTCGCTCTCGCCGGCCTGGTCGACCAACTCGTCGGTGAGGACGGAGCCGTAGGAGCTGCGGGCGGCCGCGGCGCCGTCCGACACGAAGATCCGCGGGTCCTCCTCGCCGTCCACGCGGACGACGGCGAACCAGGCGTCCTCCTGTTCGATGAAGATCAGGACGCTGTCGTCGTCCTGGGCGGATCCGCGGGCCAGGTCGGCCAGATCGGCGAGGGTTTCGACGTCGTCGAGCTCCGTCTCGCTCACATCCCACCCGTCCTCGGTGCGAGCAAGCACTGCAGCGAAGTACGCCACCAGGGACACTCCCAAGATCATCGGTCTCGGCTGTCGGCGCGCACGGGCAACGCGGAAATCTGGCCGCCCCCGCGCCAGAGGCGGTCCGCTTGTTCGGACCGTCCCATCGGAATCGTGACAGAAAGCCCGCCCTTGCGGGGGGTGTTCTGCAGCGCGTCTTTGCAGGTCGTGTCGGAAGGACCGGGTGGCGGACGGCGAAGCCGGGCCGGGGCGGTCCGAGGCCGGTCGAAATTTGCTCCGAACGCCCGGCGGGGCCGTTCGGGTCCCTTCCCGGGGCCGTCCGGGTGTCGCGCCGGACGGGCGCCAGGGCGGCATCAGGGTGGCCCGGGGGTGCCTCCCGAGGCGGTTCCGGGAGCGGTTCCGGGCCCGGTCAGATCCGGAAGGTCCGCATCCGCATCGCCTCGCGCATCCGCCGCTCCTTGGTCCGCCGCGGCTGGACCCGCTCCCGCAGCTCGCGCGCCTCGGTGAGCTCGCGCAGGAAGACGGCCCGCCGCTTGCGGCGCTCCGCTTCCGTCTCGGGGTGGTCGTACGGCGGGCCCGGGCTCCGGCCCACCCCGTCGACGGGCTCGTCCATCGAGCCGTCCCCAGGGTTCGGGTTGCTCGTCATAAGAGGTGACATTCCCAGAACGGCCCGGTTGATACCACAGGAGGCACTTCCGTCCGGACGACCGCGCCGGGTCACGGCGGGTCATGGGAGCGTCACCCGGACCGGCGCCCCGGTGGGCACGGCGAGTCGTACACCCGTCCAGGACCGGGCTAACCTCGATACATGCGTCTCCACGTTGTTGACCACCCCCTGGTCGCCCACAAGCTCTCCACCCTGCGCGACGAGCGCACCGACTCGCCGACCTTCCGTCGCCTGACCGACGAGCTGGTGACCCTCCTCGCCTACGAGGCCACCCGGGACGTCCGCACCGACGAGGTGGAGATCACCACCCCCGTGGCGGTCACGCTGGGTACCCGCCTCAGCTACCCGCGCCCGCTGGTGGTCCCGATCCTGCGGGCCGGCCTCGGCATGCTGGACGGGATGACCCGGCTGCTGCCGACCGCCGAGGTGGGTTTCCTCGGCATGGTCCGCAACGAGGAGACCCTGGAGGCCTCCACCTACGCCACCCGGATGCCGGACGACCTCTCCGGCCGCCAGGTCTACGTGCTCGACCCGATGCTGGCCACCGGCGGCACCCTGGTCGCCGCGATCAGGATGCTGATCGAGCGCGGTGCCACCGACGTCACCGCCGTGGTGCTGCTGGCCGCCCCCGAGGGCGTCGAGGTGATGGAGCGGGAGCTGGCAGGCCTGCCGGTCACCGTCGTCACCGCCGCCGTGGACGAGCGGCTCAACGAGAACGGCTACATCGTCCCGGGCCTCGGCGACGCGGGCGACCGGCTGTACGGCACGGCCGGCTGAGCCTCCCCACCCGAACCACCGAACACCGAGAGCCCCCGGCACTGCGTCTGCCGGGGGC
>NZ_JBHUAL010000203.1:0-17792 GCF_042789775.1 Kitasatospora sp. NPDC056800
CGCCCCCCGCACGGACCCGTCCGGCTACGGCTGGCCGGGCTCGCTGGGCTTGCAGCAGGCGCTGCTGCTGCTCGTCAGGCTGAGGACGGCCACGGCGCTCATCTTGACGCGGGCCTCGATGTTCTGGAGCTTGAGGACACTCATTCGGGTCGTCTCCTGGGAGATCGAGTGCGCGGGACGCGCAGCGAGGGTGGGATTCGCACCGGCCGGTGGTCGGTACGAGCCCGGACCGTGATGCCTCCGCGGTCCGGGTGATGGCGAGTCTCGTCGTGGCACACCGGGTACCGGTAGGGGCTGATAGTTGTCATGGTCTTTCGACCGGCTCGGCCGCAGACTGAAAAGCTGTTGTCCTTCCGGGCCCCGGGCGCGACGGAGGCGGGGCCCGCGATTCGTCCTCGCGGGCCCCGCCTGGTGTCACACTGTCATCTGTGCCGGCAGCAGTGCTCGTTGCCGTTGACGAGGGTGTGCCCCTCGGTGCTGCTGCGGCGTTCTGATCAGGGGTCCACCGTCACGGTGATGGTCTCGGGGTCGGCACTGTTGTCCTGGTACACCGAGTCACCGCTGTAGACGGCGGTGATGGTGTGGGTGCCCGCGGTGCGGAAGGCGGTGACCGTCCCGCCGGCGGCGCAGGTGCCGAGGGAGAGGATCAGGCGTCCCGTGCCGAGGACCGTCCCGGTGGTGGTGTCGGTGAACGTGACGGTTCCGGTGGGCCTGGTCGTGGAGCCCGCGCCGGGGCAGACGATGTCGCTGAGCACGACCGGCGAGCCGGTCCGGGTGCGCTGGGGCAGCGCGGTCAGGGTCGTGGTGATCGGCTTGCCCACGGTGTAGCTGATGACCACCTGGCCGTTGTGGTTCGCCGTCCCGATCGTCGAGGCCGCATAGGACGTTCCGGTGCCCGACGGGGCCGCGAAGCTGCTTCCCCCACCGCCACCGCCGCCGCTCGCCTCCGTGCCGGTTCTGTTGACGGCACCGCTGCCGCCGCCCCCGCCGGCGAAGTACCCGCCGCCACCGCCACCGCCCGCACCGGTGGCAGTGGCGGCACAGCCGCCGTCGATCGCTCCGCCGGCGCCGCCGGTGCCGATCGTGGTACCGGCGAACCCGCCTCCCGGCCCACCCGGTGTGGCGATACAGGACGGGACGGTGCCGGCGGCCCCGCCCGCACCACCCGTGGTCGTGCTGGTGCTGCCGCCGCCCCCACCGTGCCCCGCCGCGGCCCCGGGGCCGGTGGCGCTTCCCGTGGTACCGCCGGTGGCATCGGGCGTCGTCCCGCCGTTGCCCCCGTTGCCGCCCGACAGGCCGCTCCCGGTACCCCCGGCGGCACCGCCGCCCCCCGCGACCACCAGGAAGGAGCCCACGCTGACGCTGGAAGCCCCGCCCCCGCCCGGCCCTTCCGCCCCGAACCCGGTGGCCGCGATGCCCCCACCCGGAGCGCCGCCGTTGAACCCGCCGGCACCCCCCGAACCCGTGCCGTTGCAGCCCTTGCCGCCCGTGCCGCCGACGTTGACGGTGACCGTCGTCGGCGCGGTGGTCTGCGGGAGAGTGGTGACGACCCGCGCCCCCGTCCCGCCCGTCCCCGTGACGGAACAGGAGGTGCCGATGTTGTCGGCACCGCCCGCGCCGTCGGCGGTGATCGTGACCACCGCCTGGGCCGGGATGGTGAGGCTCTGCGGGGCACCGGTGAAACCGAAGGTGACCACCGGGTCGGCCCCTCGGGTCCGCACCGGGGCGGTGGCCGGCGCGGACCCCGTGGCCGCGGCGGTCGCGGGGCTCAGCCCGGTCCCGGCCAGCGCCACGCACACCCCTGCCACGACCCCGGCCCGCCACCACCGCGCACGGGCCTGGGCGCCTGCCTCTCCCTCGACGACGGGATGTCCTGGGGCATGGTGTCTGATCACTGCTGTCTCCCGATGGGACGGCTTGAGGTGAGACTTCGGGGTGCTGGATCACGCACCCCGTGCAGCGGTGGTGTCCCTGCTCCGGAGCGTGATCAACAGGGACAGCGTGACGACCGGACGGCCCTTGTGCCCCGATTGCTCCGACAGCGGCATGCCACACACCATCACACTGGGCGGCACACGAACTCACTGAGCTGGTCACGGGCGGATGACTTCGCGGAGATCGTCGGCCGGCGGGCGACTCCGCGCCCGCGGCCCGGACGGGGTTGGCCGGGTCGGCTGGGGTCAGGCCCGGGTGGGGTGGGTGAGGGTGTGCCAGGCGGTGTAGCCGCCGAGGAGGTCGGAGACGTCGGGGTGGCCGTGGTGGCGCAGCAGGCTGGCGGCGATGGAGGAGCGGTGGCCGCTGGCGCAGTGGACGACGAGGGGGTGGTCGGTGGGGATCTCGTCGAGGCGGGTGGGGAGTTCGGTCAGGGGGATGTGGAGGGATCCTTCGATGGTGCCGGTTTCGCGTTCGCCGCAGGTGCGGACGTCGAGGACGGTGGGGGGCTGTTCGGCGAAGCGGCCGTCGAGGGGGACGTTGACGGCGCCGCGCAGGTGTCCGGCGCCGAAGTCCTGGGGGTTGCGGGCGTCGAGGACGACGGCGCCCGCGGTTCGGGCGTCCTTGAAGCCTTCGGGGCACAGGGGGCGGGTGGCGTTCGTGCGGTCGAGCAGCGGGCGGTCCTGCCGGTTGAGGGCGGCGTCGTGGCCGAAGTAGGCGGGGGCGGCGGACTGGCCGGCGGTGACGATGCGGACGAAGGTGTCCTGGTCCATCGGCTGGCAGGCGTAGTTGGTCATGCGCTGCGCGCCGATGGTGGACTGGCGGTCGGTGGAGAGGTTCTTGCCGCAGGCCGAGCCGGCGCCGTGGGCGGGGAAGACGAGGGTCTCGTCGGGCAGGGCCATCAGCTTGCGGTGGACGCTGTCGTAGAGCATCGCGCCGAGTTCGGCGGCGGTGACGCCGACCGAGGCGAGCAGGTCGGGGCGGCCGACGTCGCCGATGAACAGGGCGTCGCCGGTGAGCACGCCGTACGGGACGGTGTCGTCGGGCTGCTCGAAGACCAGGATGCTGATCGACTCGGGCGTGTGGCCGGGGGTTTCCAGGATCTCCAGGACGACGTCGCCGAGTTCGATCCGCTCGCCGTCGGTGAGGTGGCGGATGGGGTAGTCGGTCTCCGCGCGGTGGCCGTAGCCGATCCAGGCGCCGGTGCGGTCGGCGAGTTCGAGGTGGCCGGCGAGGAAGTCGGCGTGGAAGTGGGTGTTGATGACGCCGACGACGGTCAGGCCGCGTGCCGTGGCGTCGGCGAGGTACTCGTCGACATCCCGGCGGGGGTCGACGATCACGGCCTGGCCGGTGCGCTCGTCGGCGATCAGGTACGAGGCCTGGGAGAGGCAGTCGAGGTAGAACTGGGCGAACTATGTCAACCGATCCGGTAGGGAGATCGTATAGGCGAGGGAGAGGCTGGGGAAGGGGGGCAGGGTGCGGGCCAGGTACGCGATCAAGCCGCTGCCCAGGTATGCACAAGCAGTGCGGAGCATGCGGTTGACACCCCGGACAGGACTATGCTGACCTGCGAAAATGCCTCCCCCGATCTACTGTCAGGGCTGCCGCCCGGCGAACACAGGACGCTCTTGAGCAGCTCGCGCAGGAAAGCTGCGGGCAGGCCTCCGGGCGTCCCATGGCGACTCGGCATGGTCGACGAGTGCTCTCATGTGTCCGCGTGTACAGCAGGGTCTACTCATCCTGATGCTGACCTCTTGCTGACCTTGTCTGATTATGCGTCAGCTCGGGATTCCATTCCGGTTGCCGCGCATCGCGACCTCCCTGCCGACCGCCTTCCCGCCCCCGAGCCACAGCGCCGAGGCCGACGGACGGCATCAGCCCGGGAGTCGCCAACGTACTCCGGCACCGGCCGAACTCCGTTCCGCCGGCTCGGCCGGAGGAGCCATCGGCCTGGCCTGCGGGTTCGACACCGGTGGTGTAGGCGGAGGAAGGTAGGCGGTTGGCGGCCCTCGCCGGACAACGGTCGGCGCGAGGCCCGGCACGGCAGTGAGGAGCGGCAGTGAGCGATCGAAGCGCGATCGAGTGGACGGAAGCGACCTGGAACCCGACCACCGGATGCGACCGGGTCTCCGCCGGCTGCGACAACTGCTACGCCCTGACCCTGGCCAAGCGGCTGAAGGCCATGGGCGCCGCCAAGTACCAGACGGACGGTGACCCTCGAACGTCCGGACCCGGCTTCGGTCTTGCGCTGCATCCGGACGCGCTCGACGTCCCGAAGCGCTGGCACAGCCCCCGGGTCGTGTTCGTGAACTCGATGAGCGACCTCTTCCATGCCCGGGTGCCGCTCCCGTTCGTCCGGGACGTGTTCCAGGTGATCGCCGACACCCCCCAGCACACCTACCAGGTGCTGACGAAGCGCTCCGTGCGCCTTCGCCGGGCCGCCGGCCGACTGAAGTGGCCGGACAACTTGTGGATGGGAGTGTCGGTCGAGGACGAGAGCCAGCTGGATCGCATCGACGATCTGCGAGCCGTCCCGGCCGCGGTCCGGTTCCTCTCCCTGGAGCCGCTGCTCGGACCGCTGCCGGAACTGGACCTCGACGGCATCGGCTGGGTGATCGTCGGCGGCGAGTCGGGCCCCGGCCACCGCCCGATGGACCCCGCGTGGGTCGCCACCGTCCGCGACGCCTGCCAGGCGGCCGGCGTGCCGTTCTTCTTCAAGCAGTGGGGCGGCCGCAACCCCAAGGCTCGCGGCCGTGACCTCAACGGCCGTACCTGGGACGAGATGCCCGTACGGGGGCCGCTCGTGGCGCCCTGATCCAGTGCGCCGTGCACGCCCTCTGTTCGCGCCGTGACGATTGTGTGATCCTGCCTCCGGCAGCGACGGCTCACCGCACCGGGGAGACACATGGCGGCACCGAAGGACGTCATCTGGCCACGCGACCCGCACACCGCCGCCAAGCACGCCCTGCTGCGGCGCTACCTCCAGGCCTGGGCACCGATCATGCTCAGCCGCAACGAGATCATCACCTATGCCGAGGGCTTCGCGGGCCCCGGCGTCTACCGCGACGGCGAACCCGGCTCCCCTGTCGTCGCCCACCAGGTCTTCTCCGGAGCGCTTCGGCGCAGCCCCCGGCGCGTGAAGATGGTACTGGTCGAGGAGGACGCCCGGCGCAGGACCGAGCTGGAACGCCGCATCGAGGCGGCCGCAGGCACCCACGGGCCCCGGAGCGGCCGACTGGACGTGCACGTAGCACAGGGCCGGTGCCATCCCGACCTGCTGCAGCAGCTCGCCCTAGCCGGCAGTCTGAACCACCCCATGTTCGTCCTGCTCGACGGCTTCGGCGGTCCGGAGATCCCGTTCCCCCTCCTGCGACGGATCGCCACCCAGCGCCGCAGCGAGGTGATGGTCACCTTCCAACCCGCCTTCCTCGTCCGCTTCGCCGGCAAGGACGAACGCCACCGCGCGGCCGGCGACGCCTTCTTCGGCGACAGCGACTGGCACGGCGTTTTCCAGCAGCCCTCCTCCGCGAAGGCCGCCTACCTGCGCGACCGCTACCGCGAGTCCCTCGGACGCGCCGGGTTCCAGCACACCCTGGTCTTCGAGATGATCGACGAGGCCGGCCACCTCCTCTACCTGATCTTCGGCACCCGCCACGAGCGGGGCGTGGAGAAGATGAAGGAGGCCATGTGGGTCGTCGACACCACCTCCGGCGTGCGCTACCGCGACCCCAAGGACCCCAACCAGCAGGCCCTCGACCTCGAACTCGAACCCGACACCGGCCCCCTGCGCCGCATCCTGCTCGACCACCTGCGCACCGCCCCCGCCGCCCGCAGCGTCGACCAGCTCAAGAAGTACGCCCTCCTGGAGACCGTCTACCGCCCCACCCAGGTCATACCGCTCCTCAAGAGGATGCGCGACGACCGGGACATCGACGTCTCCCCGGGCCGGATCACCGGAGCCAGCACCGTCACCGCGCTCCGCCAGGCCGCCCTGTTCTGAAAAACGGTCTCGGCGCGGCCCGACGGCGTCGCCACGGTCTCCTGAGCCAGGGCCCGACGGCGTTGCGCCTGCCGCCCCCGCGGCCACGGAGGGACGGCGCCGACCCCGCTCTCCGGTCACGGTCGGGCTTACGGCCACTCTCGTACGCCTGCCCGGACCGGCTCCCGGACACACCCTGCCGTCCGGGTTTGCCGGTCCGGTGCCTGGCTAGCCGCTCTGGTATGGAAAACACACCCCTGCACACCCGCCGGTGGTCCCGCCGACTGCGCCAAGCCCTGGACGCACCGGAGCACTGGGACCTCCTCGACGCTCCGGCCCGCCCTCTCGCCAAGGCGGTCGAGGCCCTCCCGCTCGGGCCCTACCGAGACGCGCTGCACGGCGTGTGGCTGGGCCACCCGCTCCACCCCGCGATGGTCCAGCTGCCGATCGGCTTCTGGACGTCCGCCGCAGTACTGGACTACCTCCCCGGCGGGCACCGGTCCGCCGACACCCTGGTGGCGGCCGGACTGCTGACCGCCGGGCCCACCGCCCTCACCGGCTGGGTGGACTGGGCCCGGCTCGACCCGCCGCGCCGCCGCACCGGCCTGGTGCACGCGCTGGGCAACACCACCGGTGTGCTGCTCTACGCCGGCTCGCTCGTGGCCCGCTGCCGGGGGCACCGGGCCCGCGGCCGGCTGCTCGGCCTGGCCGGGGCGACCGTCGTCTCAGCCGCCGCCGCGCTCGGCGGGCACCTGGCCTACCGGCAGGCCGCCGGCCCCGACCGGGCCGCCGCCGTGCCTCGCCTGGCGCCCGCGGACTGGGTCGCCCTCGGCGCGGTGGAGGACTTCCCGGAGGGGAAGCCCGTGCGGGCGACGGCCGGCGAACTGGCCGTGGTCGTGGTCCGCGAGGGCGACCGCTGCCACGTGCTGGCCGAGCGCTGCGCCCACCTGTCCGGGCCGCTCTCCGAGGGCTCCCTCGTGGAGGGCTGTCTGCGCTGCCCCTGGCACGGCAGCACGTTCCGGCTCCGGGACGGCGAAGTGGTGCACGGCCCGGCCACCGCACCCCAGCCGGTCATGGAGACCCGAGTACTTTCCGGGCATCTGGAGATCCGGCTCCCCGCAGCCGGCTGACCATCCTTCCCGGTCGGACCGCGCGAGGTCGCGGGCGGGCTCGATTCAGCCCGTGCCGTCCGGGAGGGGTGAGCGAAGCGAGCTGCGTCCGGCCCTCCAGTGGTCGAGCAAGTGGTTCGCGAAGCGCCCGCCGACCACCCCGGCCGCGGCCACGCCGAACGCCACGTCCCTGGCGAACTCGGGCTCGGCCGCGACCAGTTCCTCGATGACCCCGCGGCGCACGAGTTGCTCGTGGACGGCGTCCGCCTCGACGTGCTCGCGGTAGAAGAGGGTGCCGTCCGGGCCGCCGCCGAGCCGTTCCAACGCCGCCGCCAAGCGGGCGGAGCCGGGCGAGGAAGTGATCTCGACGGTCGCGAAGTGCCCGACGGCCGCCCCGCGCATCGCCCGGTGCAGGCCGAAGAGCGTCATCAGGTTGACCACGGCCAGGGTCGGCGCCGGCACGAAGTCCAGGTAGTGCCCGTAGCCGGGGTCGAGGCCGAAGGCGGCCATCATCCGCTCGAAGAGCCGGGCGTGGGCCCGCTCCGGCCGTCCGGCGCCGTACTCGTCGTAGAGGATCGCCGTCAGCACCGCCTGTGCGGGCCCATGGATCCTCGGCAGCATCCACAGCTGCGGGTCCGCCTCCTTGAGGTGGTAGACCGATCGGTGCACCAGGTACTCGCGGGCGTGCCGGCGCTCACCCTCGGCGAGCAGGAAGTGCGACGGGCCGGTGCCGTCGGGCGGCTCGGTGAGCAGTGCTTCGAACGCGTCCCGCAAGGGCGGCGCGGGCTCCGCCTCCGCACGCACCGCGGCCAGGAACGAGCGCTCCAACCCCTGGCGGAATCTCAGGAGTTCGGGATCCCACTCCCAGTCGTCCAGGACCCCGGGCAGCCCGCGGTCGTGGAGCTCGTAGCAGAGGTGCAGGGCCAGCTGATGGTCCTCGCCCCACGGCTCGTCGAACGGGCCGGGCGGTGTGGGCAGACAGCCCGCTCCGGGCGGTCCGGAGGTGAGCAGGGCCGTCAACGCCGCCGACAGCGGACCGCGCGACGCGGGCAGCGCGTTCACCCTTCCTCCTGGCGGCCTTCGGCGCAGGCACAGAGCACCGCGAAGGCGATGGTCAGGGTCAGGGCCCAGCAGCCCGTGAAGACCCACAGAAACGGCGCCTCGGACGTCCCCAGGCCTGCCCCGAGCAGGCCCAGCGACAGCAGGGCGAGCGCCAGCACGGTCCGCGGCCGCACGCCGCGCAGCACGTCCCAGGCCCGGCCGCGCAGGCGGAACCCGACGACGCGAAGCCTCAGCTCCAGGACGTGGTCCCGGCGCAGCCCCCGCTCGATCCCGCGCAGCTCCACCCGCTCACGCCGATCCATCCGTCCGCCTCCTCGCGCCGCCGTCCCCATGGTCCGCCGCTGCGGCTACCCGGGTTCCGCGTTCGCTAACGCCCCGGCCCCGCCCGAAGCCGGACGGCCAGCAGACAGGCTCAAGGGCGGGCGGCCTGAAGCCGCACGCCGGAACCGCGGCTCGCCTGGTCGGCCTCAGCCGACTCCCTCCGGCTCCGGTCCGTCGGCCCAGCCGTCGGCGTCCAGGTCGTCCAACTGCTCGCGCAGCAGGGCGAGGGTGGCACTGAGCAGCCGGGAGACGTGCATCTGGGAGACGCCGATCCGGTCCGCTATCCGGGACTGGGTGCAGCCGTCCCAGAACCGCAGCTTGAGGACGGTCTGCTCGCGCTCCGGCAGGCGGGCCAGCAGCGGGCGGACGGCGGTGCGGAAGTCGGCGAGTTCGATGCCGGGGTCGCAACCGCCGAGCCGGTCGAGCAGGGCGCTGCCGGTCTCGTCGGCCTCCTGATCGCGCAGCGCGTCCAGGGAGCTGGGGCGGCAGGCCCGGCCCGCCAGCAGCCCCTCGGCGGCCTGCTCGACGGTGAGGTGCAGGTCCTCGGCGATCTCCTCGGGCCGCGGTTGCCGGCCGAGTTCCTGCTCCAGGCGGTCGGAGCCGCGGACGACGGCGAGGTAGAGCTCCTGCGTACCGCGCGGGACGCGCACCGGCCAGGAGGTGTCGCGGAAGAACCGCTTGATCTCGCCGGTGATGGTGGGGATCGCGTAGGTGACGAACTCCAGGCCGCGCCGCGGGTCGTAGCCGTCGACCGCCTTGATCAGGCCGATCGTGCCGACCTGGAGGATGTCCTCCATGTCCTCGGCCCGGTGCCGGTAGCGGGCGGCGATGAAGCGCACCAGCGGCATGTTGAGCTCGATGATCGTGCCGCGGACGTAGCTGTAGGCGCGGCTCTCGCGGGCCAGCCCGGCCAGCCGCCCGAACAGCGCGTCGCTCAGCTCCCGCGCCTCGGACTTCCCCATACGGCGGAGTTCAGCCGCCGTGGGCCGTCGCGGCAGATCGGGCGGCAGACCCGCAGGGACGGCTTCGCGATCGGTGGTTTCCACACGGATAGACACTGGATCTCCAGGGCATCGGCATCACGCCCGGCGACACGTGTGGGGCTCACACCCCATGCGTCGCGGACTCCTTTCCCAGAACCTGTGCCCGGCTTCTTCAAGCGCGGTCCCGGTGGCACCGTCCACGGTGCTGCGGCAGCCGGACGGATCACGGCCGCTCTCTGAGGCTTCTACCCCGGAATCGGTTCCCGACTCAGGATCCGAGCTCTCTCTTGCCGAGCCGACCTCGGATGGCCACCCAGCGTCCCGGGCCCGGTCCTCAGGCCGAGCACTCTCGGTGGTTCGGCGGACCCGGCGGGAACCCAATCTCCAGCCAGACCACCTTGCCCCCGCCCTCGGGCGCGCAGCCCCAAGACCCCGCAAGTCGCTCCACCACGCGGAGACCGTGTCCGCCCGGTCGGCCCGGGTCGGCGTGCGGGCGCAGCTCGGGCGGCACCGGGCTGGTGTCCGTGACCTCCGCCCGCAGACGGCGCCCGTCCCAGCTCAGCCGCAGTTCGCCCGGCCCACCGGAGGTGTGCAGGCAGGCATTGGCGACCAGTTCGGCGACCATCAGCAGGAGGTCCTCGGCGACCCCCAGCCGTTCCTCGTCCGCGGTCGGCAGCCAGGACCAGGACCGCAAGGCCTCCCGACTGAAATCACGGCCCGCCTGCACGGCGCCCTCCCGACCGGAGAACACGAACCGCTTGGTCTCCCCCGCGCCCGGAGCCCCCGGGTTCACCGGGACTCCGACCGGGCCTGCCGTTCCGATCGGCCCTGTCAGCGGCACTTGCCGGAAGCGGTCCATGCCTGGCCTCCTCTCCTCGGCCCGGTCCGGCCATGCCCAGCGCCTGCCCGAGCGGGTCGCGGCTACACGTCCACGGGACGGAACGCGCGCCGCTGATCACCGCCCGGCCCCGCGAACGACTCCTGACCTGGAGGGGGTCGGACCGGCGGCTGATCGTAGCCGGCCGCCAGGCAGGTCGACTGCCCCTCCGTCAGCTGGTCGTGTGGATCGGCACCGGTCGGGACCGACCGCACCACGGCCGGGGGTTCGGGTGCCGCCCGGGGTCAGTGCGGCCCGCCCGGGGTCAGGAAGTCCCGCACCCGCTCGGCGGCTGAGCGCTCGGGGGACGGCAGGCGGTCCGCCGGGCGTGCGGTGGGCGGCTGGTGGCGGGGCCGGCCGGTGGAGGACTCCTTGGTCTCCCGCGCCCTGATCGCGAGGTCACGCAGCTCGGCCTCGCTCGACACTGCCCGTACGGCCGGGAAGAGTCGCCCCTCCTCGTCGCCGGCGTGCCGGGTGACCTCCTCGATCAGCCGGGCGACCAGCCGATCGAAGCGGGGCGAGGTGACATGGGTCGGGCGGAGCTCCTCCAGCAACGCTTCCACCCCTCGGTGGTCGGCGAGTTCGCGTTCCACCAAGGCCTGCCCGTCGGCCAACCGGTCACGGGCGAGCGGATAGAGATGCTGCTCCTCGGCCCGGGTATGGCGGACCAGTTGATCGGTCACGAGGTCGGCCAGGTCCTTGCGCTGCGGGTCCCCACTGGGGATGCCGCTGAGTTCGCTGAAGTGGACCAGCACGGACCGGTGGTCGGCGGTCAGCTGCTCCAGTAGGTCTTCGTCGTGGTGCACGGCGGACGCTCCGTTCTCTGTCCTTGCCGGTTACGGGGGTCAGCCCGACGGTGCGGTGAAGCCCCGCCTCCGTCGGGCGGGTTTCCATCGCCCCTGCGTGTCCCCGGGAGCCCCGGAGCCAAACAGTCGTCGCACGTGGCCCGCGCTCAGCGCGCGCCAGCGGCCCCGGCCGGGTGCGCAGCGCGGCATCGACTCCCCGGAGGAAGTGTTCGAGGTCACCGGGGTTGCGTGAAGTCACCAGCCGCCAGTTGCCGGCGTCGTCCGTGACCAGCGGTTCGTCGGCCCGGGTGGGGGCTGCGATGTCGACGTGGACGCCGTTCTCGCGCAGGTGCCGTACGGGGACGAGCAGTTCGTCCTGTTCGACGCCGTAGTTCGTCACGATTGCCAGGGCCCTGCCGTGCTGGGTCATTTCTCCTCCTGGTCCGCGGGATGCCTCGGGTGCGCGAACGCGCGCCCCGGGCTCGGCGGGTACCCGCCGCACCCTGGGCCACGCCTGATCAGCCGTTTCCGATCCGACGTCACCGCGGGGCGTGGACCGGCCGCCGGGCGGGTGTCCCGGCGGCCGGTGGCGCGGACGATCGGAAGCGGGTTCAGCCAGGGCTGATCCGGCCCCGCCAGCCGCCCTCCTCCCGGCCGCGTTCCTCGATGAACGTCTTGAACCGCGTCAGGTCCCCCTTCACCCGGCGGTCGACCACACCCGTGACATCGGCGGCCCGCTCCGCCACGCCCTCGGGCCGGAAGTCGATGGCCATGGCGACCCGGGTGTGGTCCTGGTCGAGCTGCCGGAAGGTCACCACGCCCTTCTGGTCGACGTCGCCGCCGGTGGTCCGCCAGGCAATCCGCTCGTCGGGCTGCTGGTCGACGATCTCGGTGTCGAACTCACGGGTGACGCCGCCGATGCTGGTCCGCCAGTGGTTGTGGCGGTCGTCCAGCTGGGTCACCGAGTCGACCCCCTCCATGAAGCGCGGGAACTCCTCGAACAGCGTCCACTGGTTGTAGGCGGTGTGCAGGGGGACGTCCACGTCCACGGACTCCTTCACCATGCTCATCCGGTCCTCCTCCCACGGTACGGCCGGGGATTTCCCGGCCGACCGTGCGCCTGCCCGTCCGCTGCCGGCTCAACCGTCCCGCTCGGATGGTCATCCTCCGTCGGGGCGCGGGGCGGGAAGCGGGCGGTGCCGCAAGGCGTCCTCAACGGTGGGGTGGACGGGGAACAGCGCGGCGGTCCCGGTGAGCTCCAGCACCCGCAGCGTCCGCCCGGAGGGGGCGACCAGCACGAGGGGGATGCCGATGTCCAGCGCGCGCCGACGGGCGGCGAGGAGCAGGTTGAGCCCGGTGCAGGTGAACAGCTCCACACCCGCCAGGTCGACCGCGAGCAGGGCGGGACGCCGGACGAGCGCGGCATCGAGGGCCCGGGCGGCGACGGGCTCGCTGTCCAGGACCATGTCCCCGGTGAAGGAGCACACGAGGGCGTCACCGGCCCGGACGGTCTCCGCCTTCAGGCAGGGCGGCACGGCCCACTCCTCGGGCAGGGAGCCGCACCGCACGGCCGCGCCGGCCCCGCCGTCGACAGCGGCCCGCCCGGGCTGGAGGGACGCGATGCGTTCGAGGTCCTGCCACAGGTCGAGGGCCCGCTCGTGAAGCCCCGCCGCGGTGCGGCTGCCCTCTTCGAGGGCCGTCAGGTAGGCGTCGACGCCGGTGACGGCGTGGCGCACCTGCCGGCACAGCGGCTCCCCGCAGGTGCGGGGGTCCCGACCGCCCTCGCGGGGCGGCCCCAGGCAGTCGACCAGCCGGGACCTCAGCCGTTCCAGCCCGTGCCTGCTCATCGGGTCCATGGAACCATCTCCAGAAGCAGAGCCGCCGGGGAATCCGCGGCGAAGCACTGCGGAGTGCGGCCCTTCCACTCTTCGCCCGTCCGGCAGACATGTCAACCATTGCACGAATCTCCTGTCGTGTATCGGCAGTCGTGAAACAGGAGTCCTATCGTGGAGGAATGGACAACGGCACGACGACCGAACGGCGATGGACCTTCCTGACCAACCACGCCCGCGTGCTGGTCCAGATCGCCCGCGACCCCGGCATCCGCGTGCGCGACATCGCCGCCCGCTGCCTGCTCACCGAACGCGCCGTCCAACGCATCATCGCCGACCTCGAACAGGCCGGATACCTCAGCCACGAACGCCACGGCCGCACCAACCACTACAGCGTCGTCACGAGCAAGCAGCTGCGTCACCCCGCCGACGCCGGCCCCACCATCGCCGAACTCCTCGCCACCCTCCTGCGCTGATGCCCACCGACGGCACGGAGAGCCGACGGCAACGCCGAGGCGGCCGGACGGCCACGGACAGGGCGTGAGCTTCTTGGGAGGCGAGGCGGCGCAGCGCACACAGATAGCCGGGCTTGACCACGACGGGGCGGGACGTCAGGCCGCGGTCAGCGGCTGATCGGCGCGAAGCCGAGAATCCAGCCCAGGGCGCGGGCCGCGCCCGCCGCCCGGACGCGCTCGGGGCCCGGGCGGTCACGGTCGCGCGAGAGCTCGATCGCCGCACGCTCCTCCACCGCGAGGTCGGCGTCGGCCGGCGGGCCGTCCAGGACACGGCCGGTCACCGGCGCCGGCCCCACGTCAGTGCGCGAAACCGGCGGTAGCTCTTTCCTGGGCGCCATGCCGACCAGCCCATGACGGCACGGGCCCTCCAGGGCGATCCTGAGGAACGCCGGCACCGCGCCCGGCACCGGCCGCGCCCAGGTGCTGCGCCGGTTCGTCGCCTACACACAGCCGCCTGTAGCCGCGAAGGCGCTCGGCTACACCGACTTCACCACCGAGCAGGCCGCGACGGACAAGGGGCTACCCGGAGTCGGTACGTCTCCGGAGACCACCAGCGCTGACCGGCCCCCTGGGCGCGCCAGTGGGACACAGGAGCCGGTTCTGACGGCCGGGGTGGTTGCGGTGGTTCCCGGCCTCGTCAGGCCGGCCCGTTGTCCGTCGGCGCGGTTGGGTGACTGTCCGGATCGGGGGCGGGCAGTGGCCAGTCTGGGTGGGCGAGGTGCCGGCGCAGGGCGTCGAGGCGGGCGAGGTGGTGGTCGAGGGCGGCGTTGACGGTGCTCGTGGTGGCGGCCACTCGTGCTTCGAGGCCGTGGATCCGGTCCAGGAGGTCCTGCCAGCGCCTTTCGGCGGTGGCGACAGGGTCAGGCGCGGCGTCGGTCACTGTCATCGCGGATCTGGGTGGTGTGGTGGGTGAGGGCGTCGAGGCGGGTGGCGAGGTCGCCGTGGCCGGAGCCGAGGTGGGGGCGGACGGCGGCGAGGGGCTCTATCAGGTCGGCGGGTTCGGTGGCGCCGAGGGCGGCGGTCAGGGCGGCCTGGGCAGGACGGGCGCCGGGAGCGAGTGCGGCCGTGGTGATCCGCGCGGCGAGGACCCGCAGCTCGGCGGCGTGGTCGCGGGCCCAGACGGTGACCGATCGGTCGGCGGCCCGCCGGTCGCGGACGGCCTTGACCCGTTCCGCGCCGGTACCGGACCGCGAAGCGTCGGCGAAGGCGGGCTTGAGACGCAGGTAGCGGTTCTCGGCGGCCTGGCGGCTGGCGACGCCCATCGGGTGGGCGAGGTCGGCCCAGGTGGCGCCGGCCTCCCGGGCGCTCTCCACCAGGCCGGCCTCCCAGCCGGCGAGTTGGCCGCGCAGCTCGCGCAGCAGGACGAGTGCGGCCAGGGCCTGCTCGGGGCCACCGTGCTCGTCAGGGGTGGTCGGGGGCCGGGACGCGGGGTTCTGGGCGGTGCGGACAGCGTCGTCGATGGCGGCCAGCGCCGCCGCGGCCGCCAGGAACGAGACGGGCTCGACCGGTGGGGAGGCGTCGGGGGCGGCTTTGCGGGACTTCTCGCTCATGCCGTCACTCTATAGGCGACGCGGCAACTTGTCATCGGATGGATGACGCGCTAGAAAGGACTCAGGTGAAGCGCACTGGCACCCATTCGATCCATGGAGGTGTTTCGCAATGCTGCTGCGCACTGACCCGTTCCGCGAGCTGGACCGGCTGACCCAGCAGTTCCTCAACACGACCGGCACCTGGTCGCGTCCCACGCCGATGCCGTTGGACGCCTACCGGGTGGGCGACGAGTACGTGATCTGCTTCGACCTGCCGGGGGTCGACCCGGAGGCGATCGACATCGACGTCGAACGGAACATGGTGACCGTCAAGGCCGAGCGCCGCCCGCGCCAGGACGGCGAGGGCATCAAGTGGGAGCTGTCCGAGCGCCCGCTCGGCGTGTTCTCCCGCCAGGTCATGCTCTCCGACACCCTCGACCCCGCCGGGATCACCGCCGACTACGACGCCGGCGTCCTGACCCTGAAGATCCCGGTCGCCGAGAAGGCCAAGCCCCGCAAGATCGAGATCAGCCACAGCGGAAGCCGCAAGCAGATCCGGGCCTGACCCGATCCCCGATGCCGTTCCGGCCGCCCCCCGATCTCTCCCCCTCGATCGAGAGGGGCGGCCGGAACACCCCCCGACCGTCAGGCCGGCCTACCCGGACCGGCCTACCCGCAGCGACGCGGAAACGCCATGAACGGCCAGAGCAGCAACCAGCCCTTCATCGTGCGAGCCCACGGCGAGATCGACCTCGACGCCGCACCCTCGCTGCGCCGTGCTCTGGCCACCGCGCTCGAGTCGCACCGGGAGGTGGTGCTGGATCTGTCGGAGGTGACGTTCATGGACTGCGCGGGCCTGGGCGCCCTGGTCCGGGCCCGCGCCCAGGCCGACCGGTGCGGTGCCCGCCTGGTCCTGCGCGGGGCCGGCCGCCGCGTCGTGCGGCTGCTCAAGCTGACCGGTCTGCACCGGCGCCTGGCCGTCGAGCCTTGAGGCCACCCGGGCGTGCCGGGCCTCGGGACGGAGGGAGAATCGCGATGACGCTTCGATGGGAGGCGTTCCTGGAGGAGGTCCGGGAGCGCGGTGAGTACGACAGCCCGCAGGAGGCCGAGCGGGCCGCCCGGGTGGTCCTTGCCCTGCTCGGCGCCCACCTGGTCGGCGACGTGCGCGCCGAACTGGCCACCCGACTGCCCGAGACCATGGCCCTGATCCTGCTCAACCCGCTGCAGGCCGCCGAGCCGCTCAACACCGAGCGGTTCGTCCGCGCGACCGCGGCCTGGATCGAGGGCGCCACCGAAGCCACGGCCCCGTGGGACATCGGCGCCGTCCTGTCCACGGTGGCCGACGCCGCCGGCGACGACCTCATGGACCAGGTCCTGCTCCAGCTGCCGCCCGGCTACGACCTGCTGTTCGGCCGCCCGACCGCAAGGACACGGCCCTGACCCTGACCACCCCTCACACGCCGCCGGCCCGCCCGGCGGCCGGCCCCAGGAAGGCCCCACGGTCATGACCCGCTACCGCCACCTCCTCCAGCAGGTCCGCAACCTCGGCCGCTACCCCACCGACGAGGAAGCCGAACGCGCCCTCGACGCCGTCCTGACCCTCCTCGGCTCCCAGCTCACCGGCGACGAACGCTGCGACCTCGCCGCAGCCCTGCCCGAACGGGCCCGCGCCGTCCTCGCCGCCCAGATCCCCCTCCCGTCGCCCGTCACCGCCCCCGCCTTCGTCGAAAGCCTCGCCCACACCCTCGGCACCAGCCTCACCGCCGCCCGCTGGGATGCCTCCTCCGTCCTGGCCGCCCTCACCACCCTCACCGACGACACCCTCACCGACCGCCTCCTCGCCCACCTACCCCGCGGCTACGCCCTGCTGTTCGGCCGCGCCGACCTGGCCGCCGTCGCCTGAAACAGCGGGCCCGACCTGACAGCGCCGGCTGCACGTGCATCCTCACGCCTGTGCGCACAGGGTAGTAGGACGGGCAGAGCTCGCTACTTCACTGAACGCGACCCCACCAGACCCGAAACACCCGGCACCGGAGATCGTCACCGCGGAGCCGCCATGCCCCCGCAGGGCCCGGCATCCACCGTGCAGGCGGCGGCCGGACGGCGAAGGGACTCGGATCAGGTGCCCTTCGTCGGTTCAGGCCCGGAGTTCCCGGGCACCCGCGAGGTATCCCACCGGCAACGACTCACGAAGGAGAGCCCGCCATGACGAAGTCCGGCGACAAGGGCACCCAGCCGAACGAGACAACGCGGGACCGCTCCGCCGAGGAGCGTTCGATCACCTCCCCCACCCCGGCCGACGTCCGGGCGAAAGCGGACGGGATCGTCGGGGCCCGCGAGCGCTCCGCCGAGGAGCGCGGGATCACGGCTCCCACCCCGGCCGACGTCCGGCGCAAGGCCGACTCGGACGACGACGAACCGGAGCCGCCGGCGGCGGACACCGTGGCGCCCTAGGGAGAATCGTGGCCGCCCGGCAAGCCCGCGCCGCTCCTCCCCGGACCGGCGCGCGCCGGGCGGGGACGGCATGTCAGGAGGCCGACTGCGGCGCACACGGCCGCTTCGACGACGAAGCCCGTGATCACGGCGCCCAGCTGTGGGGCTCCCCCTACCAGCCGTCGGCGGGGCCGCGTTCGTCGCCGCCGCGGCCGGCGCGATGGCATCCGGCGCGGCGGCCGCGGTGAGCGGTGCGGACCGTCCGTCCGCTCACCTCCCACCGGCCGCACCGTCCGAGTCGCGGGGGGGCGGGGCCCCGGGCCCCCCCCGCCCGCCCGGCCGCCCGGGGGGGGGGTGGGAGGACAGGGGAGGGGGGGGGCGGCCGCCCGCACACACGGCCCCCCCCCCGCGCGCGGCCAACCCCCCCGGGGCCGC
>NZ_JBHUAL010000204.1:0-17646 GCF_042789775.1 Kitasatospora sp. NPDC056800
CCCGTGACCGGGTGGGGCCCTTTCGGCGTTCCGCGAGGCCTCCGCGCGACCCTTCCCGGGGGTCTCCGCAGGCTCCTCCGGGCAGCCCTCGCGGAGCCTCCGCCGAGCCTCCGCCGAGCCTCCGCGGGGCCCGGCCGGCCGGGGGCGGACGGGGGGTGGACGGGTCGCCGCGCACTGTCCATGCGCTAAGACCGCGATCTCACTCCGCGAGACACAAGTTCAATCTCCGGCGAAAAGCGCCACTCTGGACGGGAGCGGCCCGGGAGTCTCAGGGCGGCGCACACGCTTTGACCTCGACGACACGAGAAGGCCGGCAACGCGGCCGGCTGGAGGGAATCCGATGGGACGGACACTCGCAGAGAAGGTCTGGGACGACCACGTCGTGCGGCGCGCGGAGGGCGAACCCGACCTCCTCTTCATCGACCTCCACCTGCTCCACGAGGTCACCAGCCCGCAGGCCTTCGACGGGCTGCGGCTGGCCGGCCGTACGGTCCGCCGCACCGATCTGACGATCGCCACCGAGGACCACAACACCCCCACCCTCGACATCGACAAGCCGATCGCCGACCCGGTCTCCAAGGTGCAGCTGGAGACCCTGCGCAGGAACGCCGCCGAGTTCGGCGTCCGGATCCACTCGCTCGGCGACGTCGAACAGGGCGTCGTGCACGTCGTCGGCCCGCAGCTCGGCCTGACCCAGCCCGGCATGACCGTGGTCTGCGGCGACTCCCACACCTCGACCCACGGCGCCTTCGGCGCGCTGGCGTTCGGCATCGGCACCAGCCAGGTCGAGCACGTGCTGGCCACCCAGACCCTGCCGCTGGCGCCGTTCCGGACCATGGCGGTCACCGTCGAGGGCGACCTGCCCGAGGGCGTCACCGCCAAGGACCTGATCCTGGCCGTCATCGCGAAGATCGGCACCGGCGGCGGCCAGGGCTACGTCCTGGAGTACCGCGGTTCGGCGATCCGGAGCCTCTCCATGGAGGCCCGGATGACCGTCTGCAACATGTCGATCGAGGCCGGCGCCCGGGCCGGCATGATCGCCCCGGACGAGACGACCTTCGCGTACCTCCAGGGCCGCCCGCACGCCCCGCAGGGCGAGGACTGGGACGCCGCCGTCGCGTACTGGCGGACCCTGGGCACCGACGAGGACGCGGTCTTCGACCACGAGATCTTCATCGACGCGAGCGAGCTGACCCCCTTCGTCACCTGGGGCACCAACCCGGGCCAGGGCGCCCCGCTGGGCTCGAACGTGCCGGACCCGGCCTCCTTCGCCGACCCGCAGGAGCGCCTGGCCGCCGAGAACGCCCTGACGTACATGGGCCTGGAGGCCGGCACCCCGCTGCGCGAGGTCAAGGTCGACGCCGTCTTCGTCGGCTCCTGCACCAACGGCCGGATCGAGGACCTGCGGGCCGCCGCGGCCGTCGTCGAGGGCCGCCGGATCGCCGACGGCGTACGGATGCTGGTCGTCCCCGGGTCCGTCCGGGTCGCGCTCCAGGCCGTCGAGGAGGGGCTGGACAAGGTGTTCACCGCGGCCGGCGCCGAGTGGCGCCACGCGGGCTGCTCGATGTGCCTGGGCATGAACCCCGACCAGCTCGCCCCGGGGGAGCGCTGCGCCTCCACCTCGAACCGCAACTTCGAGGGCCGGCAGGGCAAGGGCGGCCGCACCCACCTGGTCTCCCCGCAGGTCGCCGCCGCGACCGCCGTGCTGGGCCGCCTCGCGGCCCCCTCCGACCTGACCGCCGACGTCGCTCCCGTGGAGGCCTGAGCCATGGAGAAGTTCACCACCCACACCGGCCGGGCCGTCCCGCTGCGCCGCAGCAACGTGGACACCGACCAGATCATCCCCGCCCACTGGCTCAAGAAGGTCACCCGATCCGGTTTCGAGGGCGGCCTGTTCGAAGCCTGGCGCAAGGACGAGTCGTTCATCCTCAACCGGCCCGAGCGGCAGGGCGCCACGGTCCTGGTGGCCGGCCCCGAGTTCGGCACCGGCTCCTCCCGGGAGCACGCCGTCTGGGCGCTCCAGAACTACGGCTTCCACGCGGTCATCTCCTCGCGCTTCGCCGACATCTTCCGGGGCAACTCCCTGAAGAACGGCCTGCTGACGGTCGTCCTGCCGCAGGAGACCGTGGAGCGGCTCTGGGCGCTCACGGAGAGTGACCCTTCGGCCGAGATCACCGTCGACCTGGAGGCGCGCGAAGTACGGGCCGAAGGCGTCACGGCGGCCTTCGAACTGGACGACAACGTCCGGTGGCGGCTGCTCAACGGGCTGGACGACATCAGCATCACGCTGCGGAACGAGGCCGACATCGCGGCCTTCGAGGAGACCCGTCCGGCCTTCAAGCCCCGTACTCTGCCGGTCGCCTGAGTTCCCCTCAGAACAAGCATTCTGACGATCCACCGCGTGGCCCGTGCCCCCCTCGGGGGGGCCGGGCCATCCGTCGTTCCGGAGCACGAGTTAGCGCCGGGGTCCGCCCCGGATTGCCCATTTGGCTTTGCGGAAGAGGGGCCCGCGCAAGTACAACTGCGGGTAGATGGCACAATCAGTACATGCACCGGCACCATGAACCTCCGTACGCGGGCGGCGAACCCGCGACTGAGGACTCCATGGGCCGGCCATCCGAACGCCGAATTGACGACCGGCCGGACGTCACCTCCGCACCAGCTGAGGGGCCGGACGACCAGGAAGTCGTAGCGCTCTACGCGCTTGTGGCCGAGCGGTTGAAGCAAGCTCACGCCCGCGTGCATGCGCTGAACGTGTCTGCCGATGCAAAGACCGCTCTCACCCGTCAACTCCTCATCGTCACCGAGACCGCCAAGCGCGATCTTCCGGAGGCGGCAAGGCGGTTGAGTCGCTTTGTACATGACCTCGACGAGCGGCCCCCGCCGCTCGACTGAGGTCGCCGACGCGCAAATCCATTGCGACACTAGGGTGATTCGCGCGTTTGGTAATTGAAAGTCCGCAGATACATACCTAACGTGCGAAAAGAACGGATGGAATCATCCGGCGCCCGTTTCCGAAGGGGAAGACGTGAACAAGGCTCAGCTTGTCGAAGCGGTGGCCGAGCAGCTGGGCGGTCGCAAGGCTGCCGCAGAGGCCGTCGACGCAGTGCTCGACACCATGGTCCGTGCCGTTGTGGCCGGTGACCGGGTCTCGGTGACCGGGTTCGGCACCTTCGAGAAGGTGGAGCGCTCCGCGCGCTTCGCCCGCAACCCGCAGACCGGCGAGCGCGTCAAGGTCAAGAAGACCTCGGTCCCGCGCTTCCGTCCGGGCCAGGGCTTCAAGGACCTGGTCAGCGGCAGCAAGAAGCTGCCGAAGGAAGGCCCCTCGGTGAAGAAGGCCCCCAAGGGCTCCCTCACCCCGGGCAAGAGCGGCGTGGCCGCCACCCCGGCCGCCAAGCGTGCCGCCACCAAGCGCGCCGCCGCCGCTGCCGCCGCCCCGGCCGCCAAGAAGGCCGCCGCCAAGAAGACGGCGACCACGGCCGCCGCCAAGAAGGCGACCACCACGGCCGCCGCCAAGAAGACCACGGCGACCGCCAAGAAGTCCGCCGCGAAGACCACCGCCGCGAAGACGACGGCCGCGAAGACCACCGCCGCCAAGAAGGCGACGGCGACCGCGACCAAGGCCGCCGCCACCAAGAAGACGGCCGCCGCGAAGAAGGCGACCACCACGGCCGCCGCCAAGAAGACCACGGCCACCGCCAAGAAGGCGGCCGCCACCGCCAAGAAGACGGCGCCGGCGAAGAAGACCGCCACCCGCAAGACCACCGCGCGCAAGACCTCTGCCAAGTAAGTCCCGCGCGACCGTCTTCGGACGGCCTTCGGCCCAGAGCCGCGGCACCCCCCCTCCCGTGAATTCGCGGAGACCGGTCGCCGCGGCTCTTTCGATTTCCGGGCGCTTAGTCAGGAATCCGCGGCGTGCGTCGGCAGGGGGCGGTTCCGAGCGGGGTGGCGGGGTGCGGGCCGGTCCCCGGCGGGGCCGGTCGGGCCCGAAGGTTCCGGCGGCGTGGGTGGAGCCCGACGGGGCCGTCAGCCCTCGGCGGGGTCGGGGAAGGTCTGGAGCGTCACGAAGACCACCCGGCGGGCCTCGCCGGTGCCCTCGGTGCGGATCCGCACCCGCTGTCCGGGGCGCAGCAGCCGCAGGCCGCCGGCGTCGAAGGCGGCCGCGTCGAACGGCACCGGGGTCCCGTCGTCGAGCAGCACGGAGCCGGCCCGGGTGGCGGGGTCGAAGGTGAACGCGGTGGCCTGCATGCGTGCAGCATAGCGAGCGGCCCCGCCCGGGCCGGGGAGCAGGTCGGCGCCGGGCCGGGCGGGCTCCGGAGGGGCCGGGGCGGGCTCAGCGCAGGCTCAGGCGGGCGAACAGCGCGCTGGTGTGCGGGCCGAGGCCGAGCGCCGCGGCCTCGCCGAGGTCCGTCCCGGTGTCCACGTCCCGGCGCACCGACTCCACGTCCGGCAGGCGCAGTTCGAGCGCGCCGCCAGCCGCGTGCCGGGCCCGTGAGCCGTCCCCGAAGGCGGGGGAGAGCGGACGGCCGGGGGTGCAGGCGAGCAGGGTGGTGCCGAGGCCGGGGGAGTCCGGCAGGAAGGCCCGGCCGTCCGGCGGCACCGCGCCCAGCACCCGGGCCAGTTCGGCCGGGCGCAGCGCGGGGAGGTCCGCCGAGAGCGCCGCCAGCGGGGCCCGCGGGGCCAGGGCCAGGGCGGCCGCGGCGCCGTGCGCCAGGGCCCGGTTGAGGCCGCCGCCGGGCTCGTCGGCGACCACCAGGGCGCCGAGCGCGGCCAGCCGGGTGCCGGCCTCGGCGTCGCGGGTGACCACCAGGACCCGGTCGACGTCCGGGGTGGCCAGGGCGGCGGCGACGGTGTCCAGGGCGAAGGACAGCGCCAGGTCGGCCCGGTGCGGCCCGGCGTACGGGGCCAGTCTGCTCTTCGCCAGGGCGAGCGGCTTGAGCGGGAGCACCAGCGACCAGCCGGCCGTGGGTGCGGGGGGCGCGACGGGCTCACTGGGGCGTACGGTGTCCTGGGTCACCGGCGTCATTCTGGCGCCGGTCCCGGAGCCCTCGCCAGGCCGTTCGAGCTGTGCGGACGTGCGTTTGATCACGCCTGCCGGGCGGGTTGGCGCGGTTGCTCGACAGCCGGTGAGCGGGCGGGCGACACTGTTCCGCGCCCGTGGCCCGGGCACCGGCGGAAGCGGTGCGCGGCACCGGGACACCATGACCGCGGTAATCCGTGCCGCATCGGATGAGAAGGAGCTGGGGTGGCCCGCCGCTCGTACGCCAAGTTCGGCAACGCCGACTACGGCATCTGGTACCGCTTCGCGGCCGTGCTGGTGAAGCCGGTGACGACCGCCCTGGTGAAGCCCGACTGGCGGGGCTGGGAGCACGTTCCGAGGAACGGCGGCTTCATCGCCGCGGTGAACCACAACTCGATCATCGACCCGGTGATCTACGCGCACTGGCAGTACAACAGCGGGCGTCCGCCGCGCATTCTCGGCAAGTCCTCGCTGTTCTCCGTCCCCTTCATCGGGTTCATGCTGCGCAAGACCGGCCAGATCCCGGTGTTCCGCGAGTCCACCGACGCCGCGCAGGCGTTCCGGGCCGCGATCGACGCGGTCAACGGCGGCCAGTGCGTGCAGTTCTACCCGGAGGGAACGCTCACCCGGGACCCTGACCTGTGGCCGATGACCGGCAAGAGCGGGGTCGCCCGGGTCGCGCTGATGACCGGTGCGCCGGTCATCCCGGTCGCGCACTGGGGCGCCCACGAGATCATCCCGCCGTACGGCCGGCCCGGTTTCGGGAAGGGCCGGTTCAACCTGTTCCCGCGGCACCGGGTCACCGTCGCGGCCGGGCCGCCGGTGGACCTGAGCCGGTACCAGGGGCAGGAGCTCACCGCCCAGGTGCTCGCCGACGCGACCGAGGACATCATGACGGCGATCACCGCCGTGCTGGCCGAAGTCCGGGGCGAGGAGCCGCCGGCCGAGCGCTACGACATGCGCAAGGCCGCCCGGGAGCGCGCCGCGGCAGCGCTGGCCGAGCGCCGGCGCGCCAAGGGCGAGCCGGGCAAGGGCACCGAGGAGGCCGGCAAGTGACCCGTTGCGCCGTGATGGGAACCGGCTCCTGGGGCACCGCGTTCGCGATGGTGCTCGCCGACGCGGGCTGCGAGGTCGTGCTCTGGGCCCGCCGCCAGGAGCTGGTGGACGCCGTCAACTCCACCCACGAGAACCCGGACTACCTGCCGGGCGTCCGGCTGCCCGACACCGTCCGGGCCACCACCGACGCCGCCGAGGCGCTGGCCGGCGCCGACTTCGCGGTGCTCGTGGTGCCCTCGCAGACGCTGCGCGACAACCTGGCCGCCTGGACGCCGCTGATCGAGCCGCAGACCGTGCTGGTGAGCCTGATGAAGGGCATCGAACTCGGCACCGCCAAGCGGATGAGCGAGGTGATCGACGAGGTCACCGGGGTCGGTCAGGAGCGCGTCGCGGTGGTCAGCGGGCCCAACCTGGCCAAGGAGATCGCCAACCGGCAGCCCGCGGCCAGCGTGGTCGCCTGCTCCGACGAGGCGGTCGCCAAGCGGCTCCAGGCGGCCTGCCACACGCCGTACTTCCGGCCGTACACCAACACCGACGTGGTGGGCTGCGAACTCGGCGGCGCGGTCAAGAACGTGATCGGCCTGGCGGTCGGCATGGCGGCCGGCATGGGGCTGGGCGACAACACCAAGGCGACGCTGATCACCCGCGGGCTGGCCGAGACCACCCGGCTCGGCGAGGTGCTGGGCGCGGACCCGCACACCTTCGCGGGGCTCGCCGGGATGGGCGACCTGGTGGCCACCTGCTCCTCGCCGCTGTCCCGCAACAACACCTTCGGCATGAACCTGGGCCGGGGCATGACGCTGGAGGAGGCCCGCGCGGCCACCCGGCAGACCGCCGAGGGCGTCAAGTCCTGCGAGTCGGTGCTGGACCTGGCCCGGCGCAACGGGGTCGACATGCCGATCGTCGAGGCCGTGGTGGACGTGGTGCACAACGGGCGGCCGACCCAGGAGGCGCTGCAGGCGCTGATGTCGCGTTCGGCCAAGCCGGAGCGGCGCTGACCCGAGCGGCGCTGACCGGAGCGGCGGCGCCGAGGGTGCGGCGCCGCTGACTTCCCGGAAGGGCCTCGCACGGTAGTCTCAAACCCGATATGAGCATCGAACAGTCCTCCCCGAACCGGTCCGACCGGAAGCCGCGCGTCGCGCTGGTCTTCGGCGGGCGCAGCTCCGAGCACGCGATCTCGGTCTCCACCGCGGGCAGTGTGCTCAGGGCGATCGACCGCGACAAGTACGACGTGCTGCCGATCGGCATCACGCACGAGGGCCGCTGGGCGCTGACCAGCGACGAGCCGGCCCGGATGGCCATCACCGACGGGAAGCTGCCGGACGTGGCGCACGTCGCCGAGGGCGTCGACGGCCAGGTCGCGCTGCCGGTCGCCCCGGGCGACCGCGAGGTGGTCCTGACCGAGCCGGGCAGCGCCCCCAAGGCCCTCGGCGAGGTCGACGTGGTCTTCCCGCTGCTGCACGGCCCGTGGGGCGAGGACGGCACGCTCCAGGGCCTGCTGGAGCTCTCCGGCGTCCCGTACGTCGGCAACGGCGTGCTGGCCAGCGCGGCCGGCATGGACAAGGAGTTCGCCAAGCGGATCCTCGCCTCGCACGGTCTGGACGTCGGCCGCTACACCATCGTGCGGCCGCGCGACTGGGAGACCGAGGCGGGCCGCGCGGCGGTGCGCGAGCGGGCCGCCGAGCTGGGCCTGCCGCTGTTCGTGAAGCCCTGCCGGGCCGGCTCCAGCATCGGCATCACCAAGGTGAAGGACCTGGCCGACCTCGACGCGGCGATCGAGGAGGCCCGCCGGCACGACCCCAAGCTGATCATCGAGGCGGGCGTGACCGGCCGCGAGATCGAGTGCGGCGTGCTGGAGTTCGAGGACGGTCCGCGGGCCAGCGTGGCCGGCGAGATCCTGGTCGGCGAGGGCTTCGACTTCTACGACTTCGAGGCCAAGTACATCGACTCCTCGGACGTGAAGATCCCGGCGGACCTCACCGCCGGTGAGCTCGCCGAGATCCAGCGCCAGGCGGTCGAGGCCTTCGAGGCGCTCGGCTGCGAGGGACTGGCCCGGGTGGACTTCTTCCTGCTGGAGGACGGCACCTGGATGATCAACGAGATCAACACCATGCCCGGCTTCACCCCGATCTCGGCCTTCCCGAAGATGTGGGAGGCCAGCGGGGTCTCGTACCCGGAGCTGATCGACCGGCTGCTCGCGACGGCGCTGCGGCGCTCGACCGGGCTTCGCTTGCGGTGGGGGGGCGGGGGGGCGGGGAGCTTCCCGGCCCGCCCTCGGTGCGTCGGGGACCCGTTCGGCTCAGCCCGGGACGTTGGCCTTGACCGCGCCGCTCAGGGCGGCCGCCGGGTCGAAGGGGTTCTTCGCGGCCCCGGCCGGGACGGTCACCTCGACGTAGGCGGCGCGCATGGTCGTCACGAAGCGGTAGCCGCCGTCGGCGAGCTTCTGCGACCACCAGGTGACGTCGTCGACGCTCGGGGACCAGTCCGAGGCGTGGTCGCCGTCCAGCTCCTCCGGCCGGTCGATGCCGCAGCGCAGCACCGTCCGGGGCGAGTCGCCCCAGCCGGCCACGTACGGCGAGGCGGGCGACGGGTCCCGGCGGGTGTGGCCGAGCAGGTCGGCGGGCAGCGCGGCGGCGAGCGCCCGGCAGTACCCGGCCGCCCGGCCGGTCGGCTGCGGGATCTCGACCGCCGGATCGGCCGGGCCCCAGCTGCCGACCAGCGCGACGACGGCGCAGGTCAGGGCGACGGGCAGGGCCAGCCAGCGGACCGGGGCCGGCAGGG
This sequence comes from Kitasatospora sp. NPDC056800, assembly GCF_042789775.1. NCBI lineage: Bacteria > Bacillati > Actinomycetota > Actinomycetes > Kitasatosporales > Streptomycetaceae > Kitasatospora > Kitasatospora sp. NPDC056800. Next base: position 8,858 of record NZ_JBHUAL010000204.1, read on the forward strand.
CGGTCAGCGCCTCGGGGACGCGCAGTTCTCTGGCCACCCGCCGATGGTAGCCGGGGCCCGGACGGCCGGTACGGGCCGGTGCGCCGGCTCACGGGCACACCGGCTCACGGGTGCACCGGCCTACAGGTGCACCACGGGACAGGTGAGCGTGCGGGTGATGCCGTCGACCTTCTGGACCTGGGCCACCACCATGCGGCCCAGCTCGTCCACCGTCTCGGCCTCGGCCTTGACGATCACGTCGTAGGGGCCGGTGACGTCCTCGGCGCTCAGGACGCCGGGGACCCCGGCGATGGTCCGGGCCACGGCGGTGGCCTTGCCAACCTCGGTCTGGATCAGGATGTATGCCTGTACCACGGGGACCTCCCGGCGGCCGGTTAGGGGGGATAGCCGCCGTGATCGCCCGGTCAGGTGTGTGGGTGGGTGGGCTCACCGGCAGTCTGATCACCACGCTACCGCGCTGCGGGCCGGGGAGGGGAGACCTCGATGCTCCCGAAGGGCGTACGCTGCGCGCGGGGGAGCGCGACGGGGACCGAATCGGATGGAAACGCGAGAGGACGGCAGATGCAGGGGACCGTGGGCGAGCTCGGCGAGTTCGGCCTCATCAGGGAGCTGACCGCCCGGGTACCGCTCACCGATGCCGTCGACCTCGGCCCGGGTGACGACGCCGCGGTGGTACGGGCTCCGGACGGCCGGGTGGTGGCGACCACGGACGTCCTGATCGAGAACCGGCACTTCCGCCGGGACTGGTCCACCGCCTACGACGTGGGCCGCAAGGCCGCCGCCCAGAACCTCGCCGACGTGGCCGCGATGGGGGCGGTGCCGACCGCCATCCTGCTCGGCCTGGTCGCCCCCGCGGACCTGCCGACCACCTGGGCCACCGAGTTGATGGACGGGCTGCGCGACGAGTGCCAGGTGGCCGGGGCGACGGTGGTCGGCGGCGACGTGGTGCGCGGCGACACCGTCACGCTGGCCATCACGGCGCTCGGCGACCTCCAGGGGCGGGCGCCGGTGACGCGCTCCGGCGCGCAGGTCGGCGACGTGGTCGCGGTGACCGGCTGGCTCGGCTGGTCGGCCGCCGGCCTGACCGTGCTCCAGCGCGGCTTCCGCTCCCCGCGCGCCTTCGTCGAGGCGCACCGCCGGCCCGAACCGCCGTACCACGCGGGCCCGGCGGCCGCCGACCTGGGCGCGACCTCGATGGTCGACGTGAGCGACGGGCTGGTCGCCGACCTCGGCCACGTCGCCCGGGCCAGCGAGGTGGACATCGACCTCAAGGCCGCCGACTTCGACGTCCCGGCGCAGATGGCCGACATCGGCCAGGCGGTCGGGGTGGACCCGCTGGTCTGGGTGCTCTCCGGCGGCGAGGACCACGCGATCGTCGCCACCTTCCCGCGCGGGATCCAACTCCCGGCCCGCTGGCGGGTGGTGGGCGAGGTGACCGGCCGCCCGACGGGCAGCCGCAGCGGCCGGGTGACGGTCGACGGCGCGCCCTGGGACCGGGTCGGCGGCTGGGACCACTTCGCCGAGTAGCGCGCGGCCGCGCGCCGATCCCCGTACGGCGGGCGGCGCGTGACGCTCCGGTGCGCGGGGGACGGGCTTCGCGGGTGCGTTGTGCGTAGGCTTGCGACACCCCGGCCCGCCCGTCCGGCGCGGGCGGCCCGAACCACTGCGAGCGGGAGCACACCACAGATGCGCATCGGTGTACTGACCAGCGGCGGCGACTGCCCCGGCCTCAACGCGGTGATCCGCTCGGTGGTGCACCGGGGCACCGACGTCCACGGGGACGAGATCGTCGGCATCCTGGACGGCTTCCTCGGACTGATCGAGGGCCGCACCCGGACGGTCACGCACGACGACGTCACCGGCCTGCTCACCCTCGGCGGCACCATCCTGGGCTCGGCCCGGGTGCGGCGGGACCGGATCGCCTGGGCGGTGGAGAACGCCAGGACGCTCGCCCGGGAGATCGGCATCGACGCGCTGATCGCGATCGGCGGCGAGGGGACGCTGACCGCCGCCAAGCTGTTCAGCGACGCCGGACTGCCCGTGGTCGGGGTGCCGAAGACCATCGACAACGACATCGACGCCACCGACGTGACCTTCGGCTTCGACACCGCCGTGCACGTCGCGACCGAGGCGATCGACCGGCTGAAGACCACCGCCGAGTCCCACCAGCGCGTCATGGTGGTCGAGTTGATGGGACGGCACACCGGCTGGATCACCCTCACCGCGGGCATGGCGGGCGGCGCGCACGGCATCCTGATCCCGGAGAAGCCCTTCGACATCGAGGCGGTGGCCCGGATAATCGAGGACCGCTTCGCGCGCGGCAAGAAGTTCGCCATCATCGCCGTCGCCGAGGGCGCCTCCCCGGTGCCCGGCACCATGCGCTTCGACCACGGCGAGGTCGACCAGTACGGCCACCGGACCTTCGGCGGGATCGGTAACCGGCTCGCCCACGAGCTGGAGGACCTGCTCGGCAAGGAGGCCCGCCCGGTCATCCTCGGCCACGTCCAGCGCGGCGGCACCCCGACCGCCCGGGACCGGGTGCTCGCCACCCGGTTCGGCTGGCACGCGGTGGAGGCCGTCCACCAGGGGGCGTTCGGGCACTTCACCGCGCTGCGCCGGACCGGCATCGAACTGCTGCCGATCGGCGACGCGGTGACCCGGCTGAAGACGGTGCCGGAGGACCGCTGGGCGGAGTCCGAAGCGGTGCTGTGAAACGGCGCGGGTAGGTTGGGGCCATGGCTTCGACTGCTCCCCCCCGCGTGCTCACCGTCGCCGGCTCCGACTCCGGCGGCGGCGCCGGCATCCAGGCCGACCTCAAGGCGATGCTCGCCCTCGGCGTCCACGGCATGAGCGTGATCACCGCCGTCACCGCGCAGAACTCGCTCGGCGTCCAGGGCTACTGGGAACTGCCCGCCGAAGCCGTCCGGGCGCAGTTCCGCAGCGTGGTGGACGACATCGGGGTGCAGGCCGTGAAGACCGGGATGCTCGCCTCGGTCGAACTCGTCGAGACCGTCGCCGAACTGCTGGCCGGGGTGGACGCCCCGGTGGTGGTCGACCCGGTCGGGGTCTCCAAGCACGGGGACGCGCTGCTGGTCGCCGAGGCCGTCGCCACCGTCCGCGAGAAGCTGCTGCCGGTCGCCACCCTGGCCACCCCCAACCTGCACGAGGTGACCCAGCTCACCGGGCTGGCCGTCGAGGACGAGTCGCAGATGCTGGACGCCGCCAAGGCGCTGGTCGACCTCGGGCCGCGCTGGGCGCTGGTCAAGGGCGGCCACCTGCCGGGCGAGGCCGCCGACCTGCTGTACGGCGGACCGGACGAGGTGCACTGGTTCCGGGCACCGCGCTACGACAACCGCCACACCCACGGCACCGGCTGCACCCTGGCCAGCGCGATCGCGGCCGGCCTGGCCAAGGGCGAGCCGCTGCCGCTGGCGGTGGCCTCGGCCAAGGAGTACATCACCGGCGCGATCGCCGGGGGCTTCGCCCTGGGCGCCGGCATCGGCCCGGTCGACCACGCCTGGCGCTGGCGCTAGCGGAGGCCCGGAACGTCCGGAACGTCCGGAAAAAAGCGGTGGGCGGACTCCTCAGAGGAGCCCGCCCACCACGGTCACGTCCGGAAATCGGCGCAACCGGCCACGGAAACAGTGAAGCCGGCCCATCCGAGGATGAACCGGCTCACTGGAGGACCGGCATGCCGGTCTGCGCGTCAGCGCGAGACCTTACCGGCCTTGATGCACGAGGTGCAGACGTTGAGCCGCTTCGGCGTCCGCCCAATCACAGCGCGCACCGTCTGAATGTTGGGGTTCCAACGACGGGGGGTACGGCGGTGAGAGTGGGAGATGCTGTTGCCGAAGCCCGGCCCCTTGCCGCAGACGTCGCAGTTGGCAGCCACAGGAGTCACTCCAAGACTTCAGATCAGATACTTTCGAAAACCCCACTCAGCCACCAGAACACTCGCGTGAACCAGACCGGACAAGGGGGTGAGCCTGGACGGTTCCAGGCAACCGGAAGAGCATACAACGCTTGCTTCCGTCCCACGAAACTACCATGACCGGCCGAGTGATCGCTCCTGCCCGCCGGACCGGACGGCCCTCCCCGCCCCCCGATAACCTGCCGGTATCACCCCTTGCCGCCGCCCGGCCCGCGTCACCGCCCCGGGCCGCCGCGGCGTCCCGTCCGGAGGAGACCTGGTGCTGCACACGCTCGACGCCCCGGCCGTGCGCACCTGGTGCCAGCTCGCCCTGCGCGCGCTCGGCCAGGCCCGCGAGGAGATCGACGCGCTCAACGTCTACCCCGTCCCGGACGGCGACACCGGCACCAACCTCTACCTGACCGTCGAGTCCGCCGCCGCCGAGGTGGAGAGCCGCTTCGCCGACCCCGCCGCCGACCCGGCCCCCGGGCTGGCCGAGACGGTCCGGGCGATGGCCCGCGGCGCGCTGGTCGGGGCCCGGGGCAACTCCGGGGTGATCCTCGCCCAGTGGCTGCGCGGCACCGCCGAGACGCTCGCCGAGGGCGGCGGCGCCGAACAGCTGCGGGCCGCCCTGCAGCGGGCCGCCGACTCCGCCTACCAGGCCGTCGCGGAGCCCGTCGAGGGCACCCTGCTGACCGTCGCCCGGGTCGCCGCCCGGGAGGCCCACCGGGCCGGGGGCGGGCTCGCCCAGGTCGCCGACACCGCCTACCGGGCCGCCCGGGACGCGCTGCGGCACACCCCCGAGCAGCTCGCCGTCCTGGCCGAGAACGGGGTGGTGGACGCCGGCGGGCGCGGCCTGGTGGCCGTCCTCGGCGCGCTCGCCGACGCCGTCGCCGGGCAGCAGCCGATGGGGCCGGTCGCGCTGCGCGGGGACGTCCGGGCCGTGGAGAGCTGCGAGACGCACCTGCGGCCGCCCGGCCCCGGCCACCCCGCCTTCGAGGTCATCTACCTGCTGGACGCCCCCGACGAGGCGCTGCCCGCGCTGCGCGAGCGGCTCGGCGGGCTCGGCGACTCGCTGGTGATCGGCGGCGGCGACGGCCTGTGGAACGTGCACGTCCACGTGGACGACGCGGGCGCCGCCGTGGAGGCCGGGGTCGGCGCCGGGCGCCCGCACCAGATCCGGATCACCCACTTCGCCGAGGCCGCCGCCCGCTCCGGCACCGCCGCCGAGCGCGGCGAACGCGAGGAACGGGCCCGCGCGGTGCTCTCGGTGGTCTCCGGCGGGGGCCTGGCCGAGCTCTGCGAGCAGGCCGGCGCCGTCGTCCTGCACGCCGACCCGGACCGCCCGCCGGCCAGCGCCGAGCTCGCCGACGCGGTGCGCCGCTCGGCCGCCCGCGAGGTCGTCCTGCTGCTCAACGACCCCGAGCTGCGCGCCGCCGCCGGGGCCGCCGCCGACCAGCTGCGCGAGGAGGGGGTGCGGATCGCCGTCCTGCCCACCCGCTCGCCGGTGCAGGGGCTGGCCGCGCTCGCGGTGCACGAGGGCGGCCGCCGCTTCGACGAGGACGTGGTCGCCATGACCTCCGCCGCCGGCGCCACCCGCTACGCGGAGCTGGCCGTCGCCGAGGGGGAGTCCTGGACGATGGCGGGGGTCTGCCAGGCCGGGGACGTGCTCGGGCTGATCGACGGCGACGTCGCGGTGATCGGCGCCGGGCTGGCCGAGGTCGGCGAGAGCGTGCTGGACCGGATGCTCGGGGCCGGCGGCGAACTCGTCACTCTGGTCCTCGGCGGCGGCACCGACGAGGCGCTCGCCGACCGGCTGGTCGCCCACGTCCGGCACCGGCGGCCCGAGGTGGACGCGGTGGTCTTCCACGGCGGGCAGGAACCGGCACCGCTGCTCATCGGGGTGGAGTAGGGGCGGGGGCCGCCCTTGGCCCGGTTTGTCGGCCCGGTGGTGTAAACAAGGCGCTGATGGGCGCTCTCGATGAACCACTGACCAAGCTCGTCGGCGACCGCACCGCGAAGGTGCTCGCCGACAGCCTCAAGCTGCGCACGGTCGGGGACCTGCTGCACCACTACCCGCGCCGCTACGTCGAGCGCGGCCAGCTCACCAGCCTGGACGAGCTGGAGGTCGACGAGCACGTCACCGTGCTGGCCCGGATCGAGAAGGTCACCCTGATCCCGTTCCGCGGCCGCAAGGGCGACCGGCTGGAGGTGGTCGTCACCGACGGCCGCAGCCGGCTCTCGCTGGTCTTCTTCAACCAGGGCTGGCGGCAGAAGGAGCTCAGGGCCGGCGCCCAGGGCCTGTTCGCGGGCAAGGTCGGGGTCTTCAACCGGACCCGCCAGCTGGTCTCGCCGGACTACCAGCTGCTCGACGAGGACGCCGGCTCCGACGCCGCGCGGCAGTTCGCCGGCCGGCTCATCCCGGTGTACGGCGCCAGCGCGCAGATGCCCAGCTGGAAGCTGTCGATCTGCGTCGAGACGGCACTCACCAAGCACCTCGGCGACGTCGGCGAGCCGCTGCCCGCCGAACTGCGCGAGCGGCACGACCTGATCCCGCTGCCCGAGGCGCTGGAGCTGATCCACCGTCCGCGCGGCCACGCCGACCGCGAGCGCGCCCAGAGCCGGCTGCGCTGGGACGAGGCCTTCGTGCTCCAGGTCGCCCTCGCGCAGCGCCGGGCCGCCGACTCCGCCCTGCCCGCCAAGCCGCGCGCGGCCCGCGAGGGCGGCCTGCTGGACGCCTTCGACGCCCGGCTGCCGTTCACCCTCACCGAGGGGCAGCGGAAGGTCTCCGCCGAGATCGCCGCCGACCTCGCCACCGACCACCCGATGCACCGCCTCCTCCAGGGCGAGGTCGGCTCCGGCAAGACCCTGGTCGCGCTGCGCGCCATGCTCGCCGTGGTGGACGCGGGCGGCCAGGCGGTGCTGCTGGCGCCCACCGAGGTGCTCGCCCAGCAGCACCACCGCTCGGTCGTCGAGATGATGGGGGACCTCGCCGAGGGCGGCATGCTCGGCGGCTCCGACCTCGGCACCCGGGTGGTGCTGCTGACCGGCTCGATGGGCGTCCCGGCCCGCCGCCAGGCGCTGCTCGACATGGCCTGCGGGGACGCCGGGATCGCCATCGGCACCCATGCGCTGATCGAGGACAAGGTGCAGTTCCAGGACCTCGGCCTGGTCGTGGTGGACGAGCAGCACCGCTTCGGCGTCGAGCAGCGGGACGCGCTGCGGGCCAAGGGCGAGCAGCCGCCGCACCTGCTGGTGATGACCGCCACCCCGATCCCGCGCACCGTCGCGATGACGGTCTTCGGGGACCTGGAGACCTCCGTCCTGGACCAGCTGCCGGCCGGCCGCTCGCCGATCTCCACCCACGTCGTCCCGGCGCTGGAGAAGCCCAACTTCCTCGCCCGGGCCTGGGAGCGGGTCCGCGAGGAGGTCGCCAAGGGCCACCAGGCGTACGTGGTCTGCCCCCGGATCGGGGACGAGGAGCCGGCGGCCGACCCGAAGAGGAAGAAGCGCAAGGCCGCCGAGGACGGCTTCGAGGAGGTCGCCGACGCGGGCGCGGAGAGCGACGAACGGCGGCCGCCGCTCTCGGTGGTGGAGACGGCCGAGAAGCTGGCGAAGGGCCCGCTGAGCGGCCTGCGGGTGGAGATCCTGCACGGCCGGCTCGCGCCGGAGGCCAAGGACGAGGTGATGCGCCGCTTCACGGCCGGCGAGGTGGACGTGCTGGTCGCCACCACGGTGATCGAGGTCGGCGTCAACGTCCCCAACTCCACCGCGATGGTCATCATGGACGCCGACCGCTTCGGCGTCTCCCAGCTGCACCAGTTGCGCGGCCGGGTCGGCCGCGGCAGCGCGCCAGGCCTGTGCCTGTTGGTCAGCGAGATGCCCGCGGGCAGCGCCGCGCGGGCCCGGCTGGACGCGGTGGCGGGCACCCTGGACGGCTTCGAGCTGTCCCGGATCGACCTCGAACAGCGCCGCGAGGGCGACGTGCTGGGCCAGGCCCAGTCCGGGGTGAAGTCCTCGCTCAAGGTGCTCTCGGTGCTGGAGGACGAGGAGGTCATCCTCACCGCCCGCACCGAGGCCACCCGGCTGGTCGCCGAGGACCCGGACCTGGCCGCCCACCCGGAGCTGCGCACCGCGCTGGAGAGCCTGCTCGACGAGGACCGCGCGGCCTACATGGAGAAGGGCTGAGCCGCCTCCGGACGGGCCGCGCGGCCCCGGAATTGTCAGACCCCCGGGAGAGAATGAAGGTGTTCAGGGCGCACCCCCAAGGTGCGTTCCTGGCACGACACTTGGGGGTCAAGCCATGGCATTCCGTCATCTCAACGAGCTCCCGCTGGGCGACAAGGTCTTCCGGATCGAACTCGCCAGCGACGACGACCGCGAGGTCACCCTCACCCTGACCGGCTGGCGCGAGGGGGCGGCCGCCGCACCGCTCGCCTCGGGCAAGCTCCGCCTGCCGGTCGAGGACGTCGCCTCGCTGCGGATCGCGCTCAACCGCGCGCTGCGGGCGCTGGCGATCGTCGCCGACGTCTCCGAGCCCATCCCCGACCGCGACGTGCTGCGCGAGCTGTACCCCGGCCACGGCGCCCCCTGGGTGCCGCAGCACGAGGAGGAGCTGGTCCGGCGCTTCCACGACGGCGAGACCGTCGCCCGGATCGCCGCCCGCTTCGGCCGCACCCCCGACTCCGTCCGGACCAAGCTGCGCGAGCTCGGGCACGACCCGCGCCGCCCCGAGTTCTGCCCGCCCGACGGCTGCCTGTCCTGGTCCCGCTACGCCTCGCCGGCCCTGCTCGGCGCGAGCGTCCCGGCCCAGTCGGCGGGCTCCGAGGCGAGCTGACCACCCGAGTGCGCGGCCGCGGCCCGGTGGGGGATTCCCCGC
>NZ_JBHUAL010000205.1:0-17602 GCF_042789775.1 Kitasatospora sp. NPDC056800
GCTCCGGGCTGGGCCCGGAGCGCGCCGGAACGTTTCTGCTGGCTTTGCGCCGCTCCTCCTTCCACCACCCCCTTCTACTTTCCATGCCCCCACGTTGATTGGTGGAAGGAGGAGAGCGCGGAGGTCAGGTGGGCGGGGCCCGCGGGGCGCCCGGGGTCCGCTCGGGGTGGGCGTGGGGTGCGGGGCCGTGCCCGTCGGCCCCACCGGTTCCGCCGGCGCCGCCGGGCCTGGCGTTGCCGCTGGAGTGGCGGGCCGCGTGGGCGGGCTGGGGGTGGACGGCCGCGCCGAGGGTGGCCGGGGAGTCGCCCGTCACCGCGATGTCCCCCTCCCGGTCGGTGCGCAGAACGGTGGCGCCGAGTGCGCGCAGGTGGTCGACCGTCTTCGGGGACGGGTGACCGTACGGGTTGCCCTCGCCGCAGGAGACGAGGGCAAGCCGGGGCCGCATCGCACCGGCCAAGTCCCAGTCCTGGTGGGCCGATCCGTGGTGCGCCACCTTCACGACGTCGACCTTCCCCAGCCGACCCAGCAGGGCCGACTGGGCCTGCGGTTCGAGATCTCCGAGCAGTGCCATCCGTAGTCCTCCTGTCAGTGACACCATCAGTGCGACGCTTGCGTTGTTCGGTCCGGGCGCCTCGGCAGCCGCACCGGGGACGGGCCACACCACGTCCCAGGCCAACTCCGCTCCGACGGAGCGCCGTTCACCCCGACCCGCTCTCAGCAACGGGAGGCCGGCCCCTACGGCCCAGCCCGTCACCCGGGCCGCCTCGCCCGGCGGGTCGTCCAGCGTGGTGCCCTCGACGGCGCCGACCCGGCGGCCCCGCAACACCCCCGGCACGCCCTCGACGTGGTCGGCGTGGAAATGCGTCAGCAGGAGTAAGGGGACGGTCGTCACGCCGAGGTCGCGCAGGCATCGGTCGGCGGCGTTCGGGTCCGGCCCGGCGTCGATCACCACCGCGCTGTCCGGCTCCCCCGTCGCCAGGGCCAGCATGTCCCCCTGCCCGATGTCGCACATCACCAGTCGCCACCCCGGCGGCGGCCAGCCAGTGGCGATCCGGATGAGCTGCGGCGGGCGGAGCAGCACGGCCAGCAGGACCATCATCAGCACTGCCGTCACCAGCGCCCGCGCCCAGCGCCGCCGAGCGGGCACCGGCACCGGACTGCCCGGCTCCCGCCGTCGGGGCAACAGGAGCGGCGCCGCCCAGCAGGCCGCCAGGACGGCCAGCGCGACCGTCGCCGTCCCGAACCAACCGCCGGGCCAGGTCAGTTGGCCACCTGGCACCTCGGCGCCGCGCCGTGCGACCAGGGCCAGCCAGCCGGCCGGCAGCCCGGCCGGTTCCGCGAGCAGGCGGGCCAGGGCCGGAAGGAGCGGCTGAAGGGCGAGCACCCCGAAGCCGAGCAGCGTCGCCGGGGCCACCGCCAGCTCGGCCAGCAGGTTGCAGGGGATGCCGACCAGGCTGATGTGCCCGGACAGCACCACCGTCACCGGCGCGCACAGCGCCTGGGCGGCCGCCGTCGCCGCGAACGCGCCTGCCAGGTGGTGCGGCCAGCGGCGGGCCCGCAGGGCTTCGGCCCAGTGCGGCCCGAGGACGAGCAGCCCGGCGGTGGCGAGCACAGAGAGCAGGAAGCCGAACGAGCGCGCCAGGAACGGGTCCAGCAGGACCAGCACCAGGACGGCCCCGGCGAGCGCGGGCACGGCCTTGCGGGGACGGCCGGTGGCCAGGGCCAGCATGCCGATCAGTCCCGTCCCGGCCGCCCGAAGCACGCTGGGCTCGGGCCGGCAGACGGTGACGAAGGCCAGCGTCAGCGCCGTGCCGAGCAGCGCGCCGGTGCGCAGTGACAGCCCCAGCACCGCGGCCAGCCCGCGCCGTTCCGGGGTTCCGGCCTGCCCGGGCGCGCCCAGCAGCGCACCGAGGACGATCGCCAGGTTGGCCCCGCTGACCGCCACCAGGTGAACCAGGTCGGTGGCCCGGAAGGCGTCGTCGAGGTCGTCGGGCAGTCGCGAGGTGTCGCCGACGACCAGCCCCGGGAGCAGCCCGCGCGCGTCCGCGGGAAGTCCGTCGGTGGCCGTGCGGAGGCCTTCACGGAGCCGCCCGGCGATCCGCTGCGGCAGGCTCGGCGGCGCCAGCTGCCGGGGCGCCCCGTGGACGACCAGCAGCGCGGCGGACTCGGTGTCGTGCCCCTCCCCCGCCGGCCGTACCTCGGCCTCCACGGCCAGCCGCTGGGACGGGAGCAGCCGCTGCCAGGGCTCGCCCTCCGCCCCTCGGGCCATGACGGTCACCGGCGTACGCGTGCGGGTGCTCCGCCCGTCCGGGAGCGGGGTGACACGGTCGGCCACCGCGTCCACGGTCAGGAGCGTCTGCCCGCCGACGGTGCCGCCCCGGGAGGTGTGGACCTTCGGGTCCCCCGCGACGGTCAGCTCCACCTCCACCACCGGGGCGGGCTCGCCCGGCGCTCGCGGACCAGCGGCCGCGGACGCACGGGCGAGCTCCGGCAGCGGCCCCCGGTGCAGGTCGGCGGTGTGCAGCGGGGTGGCGATCGCGGCCGCCGCACCGGTGAGCAGGACGGCGGCCAGCGTCGCCGAGGCCCCGCGCCGGCGCAGGACCCCCGGCCGGGTGAGCAGCAGGACGGCCGCGACCGCGGCGACGCCCGCCGCGGTGAGGACGAGGGCCGCGTACCCCGGCTCCAGACGCAGGAGTGCCGCCGTGACCGCCCAGACCGAGACGGCGGGCAGCAGCAGCCGGAAGTCGGCGCCCGGAGAACGGGACGCAACGGCCGGACCGAACGGCACGGTGGCGACGGACATGGTGGTACCTCCCTTCGAAGGCCGGGCATGCGGGCGGGGGAAGTGGACAAGGGGAACGGGCAGGGACAGCGGCAGGACAGGGCGTCAGAGGGTGAGCAGCGGACGGAGCTCCGCGTACGTACGGGCGCCGATGCCGCTGACCTGCCGGAGTTGGTCGAGGGAGCGGAAGGAGCCGTGCGAGGTGCGGTAGGCGAGGATGCGCTGGGCGAGGGTGGGGCCGACACCGGGAAGGCTGTCGAGCTGTTCGAGCGTCGCGCGGTTGAGGCTGACGGGTGGCCGGGGCACGGTGAGGCCCGGAGGGCCGCTCCCGCTTCCGACCACCGGGCCGGGGGCGGGCGCCTGCTCGCCGACCAGGATCTGCTCACCGTCCGTCAGGATGCGGGCCAGGTTGAGGTTCCTGGTGTCCGTCTCCGGCAGCGGACCGCCCGCCGCCCGCAGGGCATCGGCTACCCGGGAGCCGCCGGGCAGGGTGTGCAGGCCCGGGAGGTGGACCCGGCCGCCGATGTCCACCACGACAGCCGGCCCGGTGCCGGACACGGCCTCGGCACCGGCGCCGGGCCCGGCCCTGGAAGGAGCAGAGTCGGCGGGGACGGACGGCTCCGCCCCCGACGGTGCCGCGACCGCCGCGAGCGCGGGTACGGCGACCGCCTCCGGCCGGGCCAGCCAGAAGTGCTGCACGGCGTAACCGACCGCGAACAGCAGCAGGATGGCCAATCCGGCCACCGCGCGCCGATCGAGTGCCAGCACCGAGGCGAACGAGGGGATTGAGGAGGATGCGGAGAACCGCGAACGCGCCCCGGCCTCCGGCGGACCCATGTCGGTGCCGCCCGGATCCGACGCAACACCCGCATCCGGCGGGACCGGCGTCGCATCCGACAGCACCGGCACCGGCATCGCAACCGGCGACGGCGGCGGGGCCGGCCCCGAAGGGCCCCCTCCCGTACCGCTCTCCGGCTCGTCATCCATCGGCAGCAGCGCGGCCATCCGCAGCCGCACCGTCTCGTTGATCGCATGGCGCTTCGCCGCGCCCAGGCCCATGGTCGTCATGCCGAGGACGGTAGGAGTCCTCCGGCGAACGTGCGGAAATTAGCGAAACCCTGTGGATAACCCGGGGGTTGTGGATAAAAAGCGTCACTCACAAGAGTGGGTAGGGCCGCCTGAGGTTGACCGCCCGCCCAACGAACCACTCACCGGACCGCCCGCCCAACGAACCACCCACCGGACCGCCCGCCCAACGAGCCACCCAGCGAACCGCCACCCCTCAGCGCGGCGCGACCACCACCGCCAGCAGCCCCGGCCCGACGTGCGCCCCGATCACCGCCCCCACCTCGCCCACGTACAGCTCCCGCAGCCCCGGCACCCGGGCCCGCAGCCGCTCCGCGAGCGGTTCGGCCCGCTCCTCGGCCGCCAGGTGGTGCACGGTGATGTCGACGTCCTGCTCCCCCGACCGCTCGACCGCGATCTCCTCCAGCCGCGCGATCGCCCGCGACGCCGTCCGCACCTTCTCCAGCGGCTCGATCCGCCCGCCGTCCAGGTGCAGCAGCGGCTTGACCGCCAGGGCCGAGCCGAGCAGCGCCCGCGCCGCCCCGATCCGTCCGCCCCGGCGCAGGTGTTCCAGGGTGTCGACGTAGAAGAACCCGCTGGTCCCGGCCGCCCGCCGGCCGGCCGCCTCGGCCGCCTCGGCCAGGCCCTGCCCGGCCGCGATCGCCTCGGCCGCCGCCAGCACCCCGTACCCGAGCGCCATCCCGACCAGTCGGCTGTCCACCACCCGCACCGGTACGGGCGCCTCGGCGGCGGCCAGCCGGGCGGCCTCGACGGTGCCGGACAGTTCGCCGGAGATGTGCACCGAGACGATGCCCTTCGCCCCTGCCTCGGCGGCCGCCCGGTAGGCGGCGGCGAAGGTCTCCGGGTTCGGCCGGGAGGTGGTCACCCGCTGCTTGCCGCGCAGCGCCTCGGCGACGTCCTTCGGGGAGATCTCGACGCCCTCGCTCAGCACCGAGTCGCCGACCGCGACGCTCAGCGGGACCACCGTGATCCCGTACCGGTCGAGGGCGTCCTGCGGCAGATAGGCCGTGGAATCGGTGACAAGTGCGAGGTCGGAGGGCATGAGCCGGAGGTTACCCCCCGTCGCTCCGGGAGGACAGCGCCCGGTCCGGGCCCCCTCGGGAGGCCCCGTGACGCCCGACCGGCTCAGCCCGTCGGAGCCCCCGTGACGCCCGACCGGCTCAACCCGCCGAGGGCCCCGTCGAGGGCTTGCGCAGCCGCTGCGCCAGCTTGGCCAGCGGATCGGCGAGCCCGAGCAGCTCCTCCGCGCTCGGCCGCCCCTTCCCGTCGGTCAGCCCGGCCCGAGCCGCCCCCCCGGACCGCGCCGCACCCCCGGTCGCCCCTGCGGACCCACCAGACCCCGCAGCAGCACCACCGACCCCTGCGGAACCACCGGACCCCGGGGCTCCACCCGCCCCCGCGGAACCGGCAGCCCCCGATGCACCCCCCGCGACATCCCAGTGCCGCAGCGCCCCCGCCTCGCTCTCGCACTCCTGGCTCAGCCGGCTCAGCTCGTCGTCCGCGAACCGGTGCATCCGGTCCTGCGCCGCCCAGCGCATGGTCTCCGCCGAGTGCGTGATCCGCTCCGCCCGCTCGCGCAGCTCCGGCAGCTTGGCGGCGATCCGCGCGGTGTCCGGCTCGCGCTCCAGCATCCGCAGCTCGCCGTCGAGTTCGGCGGCGTGCGTGTCGAGCCGGTCGAGCAGGGCGAGCGACTCGCCGAGCTGGGAGTCCTGCGCGAGGCCGCCCTCCAGCACCTGCCGGGTGCCGTCGAGCGAGGTCCGCAGGCCCAGCCGGACGGTGGCGATCTGCGCGGGCGGACCGACCCTGGTGTACGTCTTCGCCTTGAGGGTGGCGGTCTCCACGGCGCGCCGGGCGTTGGCCTCGTGCTTCTCGATCTTCGCGCCGACGGCCTTGGCGGCCTTGACCGTGCCGATCACGGCCAGGACCATCGCCGCGACCCCGAAGAGCAGGACCAGCCCGATCATCACGCCGAACACGTCCATCGCGCGCCACCTTCCGCCGTCGTTCCGGCCCCCACCGGGCCCAACGCGGGCCGCATTGCCGAGGGTTCCACGGTAGCCGCCGGAACCCGCCCGGGGGCAGCCGAGAGGGCCCCGGCGGACGGAGATCAGGGTCAGATCCGGGATCTCCCCGAGGGCCCCCGACCACCCTGGAAGCCCCCCGCAAGACGCCCAGCCGGCACCGAACCCGAAAACGCCCCGAAAGCACCGAGCCCCGAAGGCCCCGAAAACGCCGGACGGGCGCCCCGGAGGACGCCCGCCCGACCGCTCCCGCGATCACCCCGCGGTCACTTCCGCACCAAGAACACTCAGCCGGTGACGATGTTCACCAGCTTCGGCGCCCGCGCGATCACCTTCCGCACCTCGGCCCCGCCGATCGCCGCGACGACCGCCGGCTCCGCCAGCGCCAGCGCCTCCAGCTCGGCGTCCGAGATGCCCGGCGCGACCTCCAGCCGCGCCTTGACCTTGCCCTTGATCTGGACCACGCAGGTCACCGTCTCGTCCACCACGTACGCCGGGTCGGCGACCGGGTAGTCGGTGTGCGCCAGCGATTCGCCGTGGCCCAGTCGGCGCCACAGCTCCTCGGCGACGTGCGGGGCCAGCGGCGCGACCATCAGCACCAGCTGCTCGGCCACCGCCCGCGGCGTGGAGCCGCGCTTGACCAGGTAGTTGTTCAGCTCGATGGCCTTGGCGACGGCCGTGTTGAAGCGCAGCCCGGCCATGTCCCCGCGGATGCCGTCGATGGCCTTGTGCAGGGCGCGCAGCGTCGCCTCGTCCGGCTCCTCCTCGGTGACGACCAGTTCGCCGGTGGTCTCCGAGACGACGTTGCGCCACAGGCGCTGCAGGAAGCGGTACGAGCCGACGACGGCGCGGGTGTCCCACGGGCGTGAGACGTCCAGCGGGCCCATCGACATCTCGTACAGGCGCAGCGTGTCGGCGCCGTACTCGTCGGCGATGTCGTCCGGGGCGACGGCGTTCTTCAGGGACTTGCCCATCTTCCCGGCCTCGCGCTTGACCGGCTCGCCGTCCCAGAAGTACTGGCCGTCGCGCTCCTCGACCTCGGCGGCGGGCACCGGGAAGCCGCGCTCGTCGCGGTAGACGTCGGCGGTGATCATGCCCTGGTTGAACAGCTTGTGGAACGGCTCGACGGACGAGACGTGGCCCAGGTCGTGCAGCACCTTGTGCCAGAAGCGCGCGTACAGCAGGTGCAGCACGGCGTGCTCGGCGCCGCCGACGTACAGGTCGGCGCCGCCGGCGGGCTTGGTCTCCGTCGGGCCCAGCCAGTACTTCTCGTTGGCCGGGTCGACGACCGCCTCGGAGTTGGACGGGTCGACGTAGCGCAGCTCGTACCAGCAGGAGCCGGCCCAGTTGGGCATGGTGTTGGTCTCGCGGCGGTACTTCCTGACGCCGTCGCCCAGGTCCAGTTCGACGTTGACCCAGGCCTCGTTGCGCGACAGCGGGGTCTCCGGAGAGGAGGCGGCGTCGTACGCGTCGTAGGTGCGCGGCGAGTAGTCGTCGACCTCGGGGACCTCGACCGGCAGCATCGACTCGGGCAGCGCGTGCATCACGCCGTCCTCGTCGTAGACGATCGGGAAGGGCTCGCCCCAGTACCGCTGGCGGCTGAACAGCCAGTCGCGCAGGCGGTAGTTGACGGTGCCCTCGCCGATGCCGCGCTCGGCCAGCCAGGCGGTGACGGCGGCCTTGGCCTCGACGACGCTCAGCCCGTCCAGGGACAGCGACACGTCGCCCTCGGTGCGGGCGGAGTTGACGATGACGGAGTCGTAGGTGTCGAACGCGTCGTCCCACTCGGCCGGGTCCTGGCCCCGCCCGTCGGTGGGCTCGACGACGCAGCGCATCGGCAGCGCGAAGGCGCGGGCGAAGGCGAAGTCGCGGTGGTCGTGGGCGGGGACGGCCATGATGGCGCCGGTGCCGTAGCCCATCAGCACGTAGTCGGCGATGAACACCGGGACGGACTCGCCGCTGACCGGGTTGACGGCGTGGGCGCCGGTGAAGACACCGGTCTTGACCTTGGCCTCGACCTGCCGCTCGACGTCCGACTTGGCGGCGGCCGTGGCGCGGTAGGCGGCGACGGCCTCGGCGGGGGTCGCGGCGCCGCCGGTCCACTCGGCGGGCACGCCCTCGGGCCAGGCGGCGGGGACGATCGAGTCGACCAGGGCGTGCTCGGGGGCCAGCACCATGTAGGTGGCGCCGAACAGGGTGTCGGGCCGGGTGGTGAAGACGGTGATCTTCTGGTCGCCGGGGGCCGCGAAGTCGACCCGGGCGCCCTCGGAGCGCCCGATCCAGTTGCGCTGCTGCAGCTTGATGGCCTCGGGCCAGTCCAGCAGGTCCAGGTCCTCGATCAGCCGGTCCGAGTACGCGGTGATGCGCATCATCCACTGGCGCAGGTTGGACTTGAACACCGGGAAGTTGCCGCGCTCGGAGCGGCCGTCCGCGGTGACCTCCTCGTTGGCCAGGACGGTGCCCAGGCCCGGGCACCAGTTGACCGGCACCTCCTTGGCGTAGGCCAGGCGGTACTCGCCCAGCACCTCGTCGCGCTCGGCGACGGTCAGCCCGGCCCAGGCGCGCCCGTCCGGCAGCTCACGCGCGCCGGACTCGAAGTCGGCGACCAGCTCGGCGATCGGGCGGGCTTTGCGGGCGTCCGCGTCGTACCAGGAGTTGAAGATCTGCAGGAAGATCCACTGGGTCCAGCGGTAGTAGTCCGGGTCGATCGTGGAGATCGAGCGGCGCGGGTCGTGGCCCAGGCCCAGCCGGCGCAGCTGCTGGCGCATGTTGGCGATGTTGGCCTCGGTGGAGACCCGCGGGTGGGTGCCGGTCTGCACCGCGTACTGCTCGGCGGGCAGGCCGAAGGCGTCGTAGCCCAGCGTGTGCAGCACGTTGTGGCCGGTCATCCGCTGGTAGCGGGCGAAGACGTCGGTGGCGATGTAGCCCAGCGGGTGGCCGACGTGCAGGCCCGCGCCCGAGGGGTACGGGAACATGTCCATGATGAAGCTGTGCGGCTTCGCGGCGACGTCGCCGGCCGCCGGGTCGGCCAGCGCACCGGTGGGGTTGGGGGCGTGGAAGGTGCCCTCCTTCTCCCAGATGTCCTGCCAGCGGGACTCGATCTCGGCCGCCAGCGCAGCGCTGTACCGGAACGGCTCGGTCGCGGTCTCGGCCGCGCCGGACGCAGGGGTCGTCTCGCTCATGGTCCTTCAAGCTCCATCGGTGTCGGTTGGCGAACCGCGCGGGCGGCCGGCCCGTGGACCCGGCCCGGGACGGGATCGGGGGGCGGAAAACAAAAAATCCCCTCGCAGGAGGGGACGCCACGCCGACTCCGGCACCGCCCGAAGGCTCAGCCGGTCCTGGTCAGCGCGGCCGGCTAAGGAGCAGGCGCACGGTTCGCATGGGCTCAGGGTACCGCAAGCGGGTCGACGGGCTGCGGGGTATACCGCCGGGACGGCGGCACGGAGCCGCCCAGGGCCGCACGGGGCCGCATGAGGCCCCGCGGAGCCACCCGGGAGCCGCAGCGAGCCACGCAGGACCGCACGAGGCCGCACGGAGCCGCGCGGGGCCGAGCCGCCAACCGCCCTACCGGGCCGCAACCCGCCCTACCGCGCCGCCACCCGCCCCGCCGCGTCGAACTCCCGCAGCGCCTTCGCCACCCGCTCGGACTGCATCCCCGCCGCGAGCGAGCGCGCCAGTGAGGCGGTGCGGGCCGCCTCCCGCTGGTCGCCGAGCCGGCGGTGGGCCTCGGCGAGGCGCACCATCAGCAGCGTCTTGGTGCGGGCCCGTCCCGGTCCGAGACCGGCCACCGCCTCGGCGAGCAGCACCTTGGCGAGCCGGTGCTGGCCGAGCGCCAGCCGCCCCTCCCCCACCATCCCGGAGAGGGCGGCCCGGACCTCCTCGGTGCCGGGCAGGCCGTCCAGTTCGGCGAAGGCCCGGGCGGCGGCGGCCTCGGCCCGGTCGGCCTCGCCCCGGCGGCCGTACGCGCCGGCGAGCCGGCCGTACTGGCGGGCCCGGGCAACGGGGCTGAGCGCGGCGCCGTGGGTGTCCAGGGCGGTCACCAGCGCGGAGACGGCGTCCAGCCCGCGCCCGCCGGTGCCCTGGGTGGCGAGCACGACCAGCGCGCCGAGCACCGCGACGCCGAGCCGGGGGTCGCCGCTGACGTGGGCGGCGCGCAGCGCGGCGACGAAGGCGCGCTGGGCGGCGGCGTCGTGGCCGAGGTCGTACGCGGCCCAGCCGGCCAGCCGGGCGAGTCTGCTGGCCGTGCCGTAGAGCTCGCGCCCGAGCCGTTCGTCGTACGCGCCGAGTTCCAGCAGCTTGGCCAGCATGGCGAGTTCGGCCCGGACGGGGCCGAGGACGAGGCCGCCGCCGCAGGCCCGTTCGAGCTTCTGCTTGCTGCGGTAGGACAGGCCGAGTTCGCCGGCCAGTCCGGGTTCGACGCGCAGCGCGCCCTCGCCGCCGCCGACGGGCGGCGGCGGGGAGTCGAGGCGGGCGGCGGCCTGGTCGAGGTCGGCGCCGCGGAAGAGGTCGGTGAGGCGCACCGGGCCGGCGTCGGTGGCGGCCTCGCGCAGCGCGGTCTGGGCGGTGTCGGCGGTCCACGGGTCGGTGAGCAGCCGGGGCGAGAGGATCTTGGCGCCGCGGTGGCCGCCCATCCGGCCCCAGAGCTGTTCGTAGGTGACGGCGATGCCGAGGGTGCGGCTGAGCACCTCGCAGACCGCCTGGTCGTGCGGGCTGCGCGGGACCATGCCGCGGTCGCGCCACTTGTACGGGGCGGTGGAGCTGATGGCGAGGCCCGGCGGCAGGGCGAGGCTCACCTCGCGGGCGAGCCGTTCCGGACTCCATCCGAGCTGGTGGAGTATCCGGGCCAGTTCCTCGTTCCGCCTTCGCTCCAGATCGGCCATGGCACGACGGTAGCGGGATTCCGGCCGCCGGGACCGGCGGCGCGGGCAGAACGGCGAAGAGCCGCCCCCCGTTTCCGGGAGGCGGCTCTCGACTGCTGTGGAGCTATGGGGAATTGAACCCCAGACCTCTTGCATGCCATGCAAGCGCTCTACCAACTGAGCTATAGCCCCTTGACCTGCGTTGTCACCGTGCTTCCCGGTTGTTTCCGGCCGTTTCCCTCGGCGACATCGACTACTTTACACGCTCCGGGGCGTGCTCCTGAAATCCGTTTCCCGAGGTCCGCACCACGCACCCCGGGAGCCCGTCTCCCGCACTCCGGGCGTACGGCGCCCGCCCCCGGCGCCCGCCCTGACGCACGCTCCCAGCGCGCACTCCCGACGCACGCGCCCCGCCAACGCACCGCCACCGCACCACCCGCCGACCGCGCGCCCGCCAGGAGAACTGCGAGGCCGGGCCCGAAACGCCGGAAGGCCGCCACCCCTTGGGTGACGGCCTTCCGAACTACTGTGGAGCTATGGGGAATTGAACCCCAGACCTCTTGCATGCCATGCAAGCGCTCTACCAACTGAGCTATAGCCCCGCGACACGGGCGACCCTGGCTGACCACGACCGCCGATGCGGAGTGGAGCTATGGGGAATTGAACCCCAGACCTCTTGCATGCCATGCAAGCGCTCTACCAACTGAGCTATAGCCCCGCACTCACCGGATCTCCCGCTTCCCTTCCGGGCCGCGTTCCTTCCCTGCGAACGAGGAAGACTCTAGCTGGTCAGGGCCGGAACTGCGAAATCCGCTCCCTCCGGACCCCCGCCGAGGGCCCCGTGAGGGCCCCCGGCACCCGGTGCCGCCCGAGCCGGTACGGCTCGGCTCAGGTGTCGTCGCCGATGACCGGCTGCGGGAGGGTGCCCGCGTTGTGCTCCAGCAGGCGCCAGCCGCGCGTGCCCTGGCCGAGCACCGACCAGCAGCAGTTGGACAGTCCGCCGAAGCGCTCCCACTGGTCCGGCTCCATGTCGAGCAGCCGCCCGAGCATGGTGCGGATCGTCCCGCCGTGGCTGACCACCACCAGCGTGCCGTCCTCGGGGAGCTTGCCGACGGCGTCCAGGACCACCGGCACCGAGCGGTCGGCGACCTCGGTGGCCAGCTCGCCGTCACCGCCCCGCCGCACCGGCTCACCGGCCGCCCAGGCCTCGTACTCCTCCGGGAAGCGCTCGCGGATCTCGGCGTTGGTCAGGCCCTGCCAGGAGCCCGCGAAGGTCTCCCGCAGGCCCTCGTGGTGCTGCACGTCGAGCCCGGTGACCTCGGCCAGCTCCGCGGCGGTGCGCCGGGCCCGCTGGAGGTCCGAGGAGATCAGCAGGTCGGGACGGAGCCCGGAGAGCAGCCGGGCCGCCCGCTGGGCCTGCTGGACGCCCTGGCCGGTCAGCTCGATGTCCGTGGTGCCCTGGAAGCGCGATTCGAGGTTCCAGGAGGTCTGGCCGTGCCGCCAGAAGACGATGCGCGGGCCGCGCGGGCCCCGGCTCAGTGCAGGTCCTCGGGCTTGCCGAAGTCGTCGGCGGGGGCGACGACGTTGCCGGCCTCGTCGGTGAACGCGTCCGGACGGTTGCGCGAGGCCAGGGCGTCCTCGGGCAGCGGGAGCTCGGGGCAGTCCTTCCAGAGCCGGTCCAGCGAGTAGAAGGAGCGCTCCTCGGCGTGCTGGACGTGCACGACGATGTCCAGGTAGTCGAGCAGGATCCAGCGGCCGTCGCGCTCGCCCTCGCGGCGCACCGGCTTGATGTCCAGCTGCTCGCGCAGCTGGTCCTCGATCTCCTCGGCGATCGAGCGGACCTGGCGGTCGTTGTTCGCGGAGGCGATCAGGAAGGCGTCGGTGATCGACAGCACCTCGCTGACGTCGAAGGCGATGATGTTGTGCGCGAGCTTGTCGGCCGCCGCCTGCGCGGCGACGGTGATGAGCTGCTGGCTGTGGTCGGTAACGGTCACGGTGTTCTTCCGGCTCGGCGGCTTGGGGGGCGCCCCGGCGCTCGGCCGGGGTCGCCTTCCAGGATCTCACGCCGCCCGGGCGGGCCCGGAACCGTTTTTCCAGGCCCCCGAGCCCCGGGCCCCCAAGCCAATACCGGGCCACCGCCCCCGCCGCCACCAGGCCCGGACCCCCACCAGGCCCGGGCCACCGCCCTACTGGGCCTTCGGCGGCTGGTAGTCCTTGCCGAGCACCACCAGCAGGTCCGCGTTCTGGGTGTCGCCGGTCACCTTCTTCACCACCGTGTCCGGCAGGCCGAGGCTGGTCGCCAGCGACTTCGCCGCGCCCTGCCGGGCGTCGTCGGTGTAGCGGATCTCACTGGTGGCCTGCGGGGCCCCCTTGGCCCCGCCCGGGATGAAGGTCAGACCGGAGTTGACGATCTGGACCTGTACGGCGGCCGCCGCCGCGTCGTTGCCGCTGGAGTCCTGGACCGCGACCCGGACCGGGGCGTCGCCGGCGGCCGCGGACTTCACGGTGCCGCCCAGCACGTCCTTGACCTGCTTGCCCGCGGTCGCCTCGTCCAGGCTGCCGTCCGGCTTGACGGTCAGCGCGGTGGTGCCGAAGTGGCCGTCCTTCGCCTGCTGGGAGAGCTGGACGAGCACCCCGGCGAGGGCGTCCTCGGGCAGCGAGGGGTCGAGCACCGCGTTCATCCGGTGCACGTCGTCCTTGGCGTCCTTGAACTCGGTCGGCATGGCGCGCACCAGCGCGTCCATGACCTGCCCGAACCGGGCCAGCTGGGCGTCCCGGTTCTCGCCGGGGTTCTGCAGGGTGGCGTAGGCGACCGCGGCCTTCCCGCTGAGCATGGTGTTCTTGCCCGCCGCGGACAGCAGCTTGCCGTCCGGCTTGCCTCCCTCGTGGGTCTCGGCGTTGGTGTCCACCCGGACGCCGCCGAGCTGGGAGACCAGCAGTTCCAGGTACGGGGTGTCCAGCCGCCAGGTGCCGGCCACCGGGGCGCCGAGCACGGTGGACAGGCCGTCGCGGGTCGCCGAGGCGCCGATGCCGTCCATGGACTGGCCGACCGTGGTGACCGGCGGGTCCCCCGGGCCGGGCAGCCGCAGGGTGTCGGGCAGCAGCAGCACCGTGCCCTTCTTCCCGGAGGCGTCGTTGACCAGCAGCGCGCTGGACACCTTGCCCTGGAGGTCGCGCAGGTGGACGACGTTGACCTGGCGCCCGCCGGCGGCGGCGGCCGCGGTCGGCTTGCCGCCGGTGAGGAAGAGGTACCCGCCGACGCCGGCGGCGGCCAGCGCCACCACCGCACCGAGGCCGATCAGCCGGTTGCGCAGCTTGCGGCGGCGCTCGGCGCGCACCTCGCTGCGGGACTCGGCGAACTTCAGCCAGTCGATGACGTCCTCGGTCTCCTCCGCCTCCTCGTCGACGAAGGTGAACTCCCCCGTGGTGTAGCTGTCGTCGGGCGCCTTGCCGCCGCCCTTCCCGCCCTTCCCGGCCTTCCCCGCCTTCCCGGCCCGCGCCCCGGCGACCTGCTCGGACGGCGGCTCGGCCTTGGCCGGCACCGGCTCGGCGGCCGGCCGGGGCACCCGCGGACGCGCCGGTGCGACCGCCGCGGCCGCGGCCGGCTCGGCCTGCACCGGTTCCTGCGCCTGCGACGGCGCCTGCGCTTCGGTCACGACCGGGGCGGCCGCCTGGTACGGCTGCTCCTGGTACCCCTGGTAGCCCTGCTGCTGGTAGACGTACGTGCCCTGCCCGTACACCGGCTGCCCGTACTGGTCGTACTGGTGGTCGTACTGCTGCTGCTCGTACGGCTGTTGCTGCGGGAACTGCCCGCCCTGCTGGTACCCGTCGTACCCCTGGTAGCCCTGCTGCTGGTAGCCGTACGCGCCCTGCCCGTACACCGGCTGCCCGTACTGGTCGTACTGCTGCTCGTACTGCTGCTGCTCGTACGACTGCGCCTGCGCCTGCGGCTGCTGCTGTGGCTGCGGCTGCTGCGGGTCCTGCGGCTGCTGGTAGCCCTGGTACGGCTGCTGGTACTGCCCGGTGGACCAGTCCTCCGGCCGCCGGCCGTCGCTGCGATCAGTCATGCACCGCTCCCGGATCAGTCCCCGCGCGGCGCGTACAGCGCCCGCTTGTCGATGTAGCGGACCACGCCGTCCGGGACGAGGTACCAGACCGGTTCGCCCTTGGCGACCCGGTTGCGGCAGTCCGTGGAGGAGATGGCCAGCGCCGGGACCTCCACCAGGGAGACCCCGCCCACCGGAAGCCCGGCGTCCGACAGAGTGTGCCCCGGGCGGGTGCATCCGATGAAGTGGGCCAGCGAGAAGAGCTCGTCGGAGTCGCGCCAGGACAGGATCTGGGCGAGCGCGTCGGCGCCGGTGATGAAGAAGAGGTCGGCGTCCGGGTGCAGGGCGTGCAGGTCGCGCAGGGTGTCGACGGTGTACGTCGGGCCCTCGCGGTCGATGTCGATCCGGCTGACCGAGAACTGCGGGTTCTCGGCGGTGGCGATGACCGTCATCAGGTAGCGGTCCTCGGCCGGGGTGACGTGCCGGTCGCTCTTCTGCCACGGCTGCCCGGTCGGCACGAAGATCACTTCGTCCAGGTGGAACGCGCTCGCGACCTCACTGGCGGCGACGAGGTGGCCGTGGTGGATCGGGTCGAAGGTGCCGCCCATCACGCCGAGGCGCTTCTTCACCGGTTCCGGTCCGCCGGGATTCCCGGCCTGCTCTCCCATGCCGCCACACCTTACGCGACACGCGTTACGGTGCGGGAACGGCCGGGTGGGGGTTCTCCGCAGACGCGTGAGGGAGCGTCCGGCCGGTGGCCGGACGCTCCCCGAGCGGCCCCAGGCCCCGGCTCAGCGGTCCCGGTTGAAGCGGGTGGTGATGAAGAGCAGGACGAGCAGGATGACCAGTGCGGCGCCACCGGTCAGGGCCGGGTTCAGACTGTCGTGGTTGCCCCCCTCGCCCTCGGCGAGCAGGTTCAGAACGGGGAGTGCGGCAGCAGTGCTCATGGTCGGCGGGACCTTCTCGGCTCGGTGAACGGACCTGGGGGTTGTTCCGGGCCGGGTGAGGGCCCACCCGTCATCGTACGGGGGGTTACACGGCAACCGCTCGGCGGCCCACCGCCGCTGACCGGGCGTGAGCGCGGGCCGAGGGAGCGACCGGCGAACGGGCCCGGGCCCCGGCGAACGGACCGGAACGGCCCCGGCGAACGGACCGGGGACGGCCCCGGGGAACGGACCGGGGACGGCCCCGGGGAACGACCGGCCCTAGTTGTTCTTGAAGGCGCGGGCCATGATCCAGATCAGCAGGCCGATGCCCACGAAGGACGCGACCACGATGATCCGCAGGAACAGGCCGGGGCCGGACTCGTCGGAGATG
The DNA here is from genome assembly GCF_042789775.1 of Kitasatospora sp. NPDC056800. Lineage (NCBI taxonomy): Bacteria > Bacillati > Actinomycetota > Actinomycetes > Kitasatosporales > Streptomycetaceae > Kitasatospora > Kitasatospora sp. NPDC056800. The sequence continues at coordinate 16,112 of NZ_JBHUAL010000205.1, forward strand.
GGCGCGGCCAGGCTGACAAGCGTGTCGGTGGACATCTGCGGGGGCTCCTCGTACTGCTCGGTACCGCGGCCGGGTCCGGTCTCGGTCGTCCAGGCCTCAGGGTAAACCGGCCTCACACCGGCGGAGCCCCCCGGCCCCGCGGACGCGCCCCGCAGGCCCCGCGGGCGCGCCCCGGCGGCCCGCCGAGCCGCCCACGGCCCCGGCGCCCACCGCGCGGACCGCGCGTACGCTGACCCCGGGGACGAGTACGCAACCGCGCACGTTGCACAGACAGTCGTTGCAGGCGAAGACCAGCGGGGGGCGGGCCAGCGGGCCGCGGCCGCCGTCGACCAGGAGGTACTCACACCATGACCGACACGACCTCGAAGACGCCGAGCCGCCGCCGCGAGCGCTTCCCCGGGATCTCCACCCGGGCCTGGGAGCACCCGGCGGACCGCTCGGCCCTGGTCGCACTGCGCAGGCTGACCGGCTTCGACGACATCCTGAAGAAGCTCGCCGGCCTGGTCTCCGAGCGGGCGATCCGGCTGATGTTCCTGGCCACCGCGGTGAAGACCTCCGAGCGCCAGTTCCCGGAGCTGCACGACATGGTGCGCGACGCCGCCTACGTGCTCGACCTGGAGCAGGTCCCCGACCTGTACGTCTCCCAGGACCCGACGGTCAACGCGTACTGCATCGGCATCGACACCCCGGTCATCGTGATCACCAGCGGCCTGGTCGAGCTGCTGGACGAGGAGGAGCTGCGCTCCGTCATCGGCCACGAGGTCGGCCACGCGATGTCCGGCCACGCCGTCTACCGGACGATGCTGATGATCCTCACCAACATCGCCACCCGGATCGCCTGGGTGCCGCTCGGCAACCTGGCGATCACCGCGATCATCACCGCGCTCAAGGAGTGGTTCCGCAAGGCGGAGCTGTCCAGCGACCGGGCCGGCCTGCTCGCCGGGCAGGACCTCCAGGCGTCCATGCGGGCCCTGATGAAGCTGGCCGGCGGCCACAACCTGGCCGAGATGAACGTCGACGCCTTCCTGGAGCAGGCCGAGGAGTACGAGAAGGCCGGCGACCTGCGCGACGGCGTGCTCAAGGTGCTCCAGCTGCTGCCGCAGACCCACCCCTTCGCGGTGGTCCGGGTCGCCCAGCTGAAGAAGTGGGCGGAGAGCGACGACTACCGCTCGATCATGGCCGGCGCCTACCCGCGCCGCTCGGACGACCCGGACACCTCGGTCACCGAGCAGTGGAAGGCCGCCGCCGAGCACTACACGACCTCGGTCAAGGAGAGCAAGGACCCGCTGATGGGCCTGCTCCGGGACGTGGCCGGCGGCGCCGCGACGGTCGGCGGCAAGCTCCGCGACACCTTCACCGGAGGCGGCGGCAGCAGCAACGGCAACGGCAGCCGCGGCGGCTCCGCGGACCGCGACGGCAGCTGACCCACCGCGACCGACCACGACCGCGAGCCGCGACGGCGGCCGGCGTCCCGCCCGGGGCACCGGCCGC
>NZ_JBHUAL010000206.1:0-17450 GCF_042789775.1 Kitasatospora sp. NPDC056800
ACCTTCGTGGTCGACCGGCCGTTCCCTCGATCCGGGATCCGGATCAGCGGTGTCCCCGCTCCGGGGGTCCGTACGTCCGGTGGTGCGGGGTTCGTCAGCCTTGGTTCCAGGTGGCGCCCGAGCCGGTGAACGCGCCGGAGACGCCGGTGTCGTCGGACCAGATCCAGAGGTCGCTGTGCTGGAGGCCGTCGGCGGAGACGGTGGAGTTCGCGTCAGCGACGCCGGCGCCGTTCTGGTTGACGACGAACTGACCTTTGCCGAAGTTCGCGTCCAGGCCCTCCTGGGCCGAGGCGATGCCTGTGGTGCCGATCGGCCCGCCGGAACCAGCGGGACACGTGCCGCCGCCCCGCGCAAGCGGGGTCGCCATCCGAACGGTGCCCACGGTGCGTCAGACGTGCCGCGCCGACCTGCGGAAACGGCCGCTCGGGCGGTCGATCGCCGAGGTCGTCCGGGCGGAGCAGGCGGTGCGTCAGGAGACGCGGCGGCGGCCGTCCGCCCCGAGGGCCGACCGGCCGCCGGGCTCACGGGGCCGTGGATTGCGGTTGGCCTCGTTGGCGGACGAGCCCGACCCCGTCCTGGTCACCCGGGTCGGCACCGGGGCCCTCTACCTCGACCGCCTCGGCGCGGTGTCCTCCCGGCACGCCATGCTGCTGGAGGCGTCGGCCGCCCTCTGCGCCGAGGACGACCGGGACGCCCTGCGCCGCTTCGCCCTCGCGCTGGACACCCCCGGGGCCGACCGGTGGCGCTTCGACCACGCCCGGGTCCGGCTCGCCCACGGCGAACGGCTCCGCCGGGCCCGGGCGAGAGTCCGGGCCAGGGCCCAACTCGCCGCCGCCCTGGAGGTGTTCGAGGAGCCGGACGCCCGGCCGTGGGCCGAGCGGGTGCGGAACGAACTGCGGGCGACGGGTGCGAGCAGGCCGCGGGCGGACGCCTCGAACACCCACGGCCTGAGCGCCCAGAAGCTGGAGACCGCCCGCCTCGCCGCCTCCGGACTCACCAACAAGCAGATCGCCGAACGGCTGCTCCTCTCGCACCGGACCGTCGGCGCGCACCGGTACCAGATCTACGAGCGGCTCGGCATCACCTCCCGCACCATGCTGCGCGACGCCCTCGGGCCCGCGCCGGAGCAGGGCTGAGAACGGCCGGTCCGAGAGGGGGCCGGCCGTTCCGCGTCAGGGCTTCCAGACCACGGGGTGGGACGCGACCGGCTGGCCGGCCGCGTTCAGCTCGACGGCGTGACCGGCGACCAGTCCGGCGTCGTTGATGTACCTGGCCTCGGTGTACGGGCTGAGCGGGGACGGCGGGAGCGTGACGGTCGTCCCGTCGGGCTGCCACAGCAGGGCGGTGCTGCGGGTCCAGTCCGGGCCCTGGGCGCTGCCGACGGCGGTACCCGCGCTGTTGACCGCCATGGCCTCGCTCTGCCGACCCGCCGGGCCGCCGAGCAGGGTCTGGCTGCCGTCCGGGTTCCAGCGGGCGGCGAACGTGGAGTGCGCCGCGTCGAACGTGGCCCCGACGACGGTGCCCGCGCTGTTGACGGCCCGTGTCCGGCCGTAGCCGGCGTCGCGGACAGTGCCGTCGGCCGTCCAGACCAGCACCCGGTCGAACTCCGTGCCGCCGGCCCGCCGCCCGTGGCCGAGCACCACGCCGTCGTCGGTCATCCTGTCCACCCGGGCGCCGTCGACGCCCGGCGGGAGCGGGAGCGCGGTCACCGTGTCCGTCGGGCTCCAGAGCACCGGGGTCTCCTGGTAGTCGCCGTTGCCGAGGCGCCGCTTGGAGATGCCGGCGACGATGCCCGCGTTGGTGACGGAGGTGGTCGAGCCCATGGTGTCGCCGGGCAGCAGCGGCAGGTCGACCCTGGTGCCGTCGGCCCGCCACTTCAGGGGCTTGGGCTGGTACACCTCGTCGTACGAGCCGCCGACCACCACGCCGGCGTCGTTGACCGCGAACGCGCCGCCACCGCGGACCCCGGCCGGCAGCTCCAGCGCGGTCGGGGTGCCGTCCGGGGCCCAGCGGACCGGGTGGTTGTCGCTCAGCGACACGAAGGAGAGACCGACCACGGTGCCCGTGTCGTTGTACCCGCTCGGGCGGCTGGACAGGTCGCCGGGCAGCGGCGCCAGGACGGTGTAGCCGAGGTGGTCGGGGCTCCAGCGGATGGCGCGCGGACCGGACTGGCCGGGGGTCTTCGCGAAGTACTCGCCGACGACGGCGCCGTCGCGGCTCAGGCCCCACACCGTGCTGTAGGCGGTGTCCGGCGGGGTCGGCAGGAACTGCGGGGAGGCCAGGTAGTGGGCGGGAGCGGCAGCCGCCGCGGGTATCGGGCCGAGGAGCAGGGCGGCGGCCGTCGCGGCGGCGGCGAGGGCGGCCGTACGAGGGGTGCGTGAACCGGTCATGCGGAGAACTCCTGTCTCGTCGGGGCGACTTCGGGTCGTGGCCATCAGGGCTTCCAGACCATCGCGCGCGGCAGCGACTGCGCGTCCGGCAGGGTGGCGTGCCCGACGATCACCCCGGACTCGTTGATGACGGAGGCCGAGGCGTACGGGCTGAGCGAGGACGGCGGGAGCGTGACGGCCGTCCCGTCGCGCTTCCACAGCAGTGCCGTGCCGTGGTACCAGTCCGAACTCGTCGCGGTGCCGACGGCGGTGCCCGCGCTGTTGATCGCGTTCGCCGTGGTCTGCCGGCCCGCCGGGCCGTCGAGCAGGGTCCGGGTGCCGTCCGGCCGCCAGTACGCGGCCTGCAGGGGGCGGGCGGCGCCGAAGGCCGCCCCGACGACGGTGCCGGTGTCGGTGATCGAGTTCGGCCGGCCCTCGCCGATGTCCCGGACGGTGCCGTCCGCCGCCCAGACCACCAGCCGGTCGAGCTCGGTGCCCCCCTCGCGCCGTCCGCTGCCGAGGATCACGCCGGAGTTGGTGATCCGGCGGGCCCCGACCACGTCGATCCCCGGTGGGGGCGGCAGTTCGGTCACGGTGCCCGACGGGCTCCAGACCACCGTACGCGTCCGGGGTTCGCCGCTGAGGCGCCGTTCGGACCAGCCGATGACGAAGCCCGCGTCGTTGACGGCCGTGGTCGAGCCGGTGTCGTCGCCGTCCAGCAGGGGCAGGGCGACCCGGGTGCCGTCGGCCCGCCACTTCACGGGCCCGGGGCGGAACACCGCGTCGTACGAACTGCCGATCGCGACACCGGCGTTGTTGATCCCGGACGCGCCGCCGCCCCGGGCTCCGGCCGGCAGTTCCAGGGCGGTCGGGGTGCCGTCGAGGGCCCAGCGGACCGGGTGGTTGTCGGTCAGCGACGCGAAGGAGACCCCGACCGCGGTGCCGGCCTCGTTCATGGCGCCCGGGCGGGTACCGGTCTCGCCGGGCAGTGGTTCCAGGGTGGTGAGGCCGAGGTTGCCGGTGTTCCAGCGGAGGGCGCGCGGGGCGAACCGGCCGGGGATGTCCAGGTAGCACTCGCCGAGGACGTCGCCCGCGTTGTTCAGGCTGTACGCGGTGCTGAGCGGGGCGGCGTTGGCGGGCAGCGGTAGGAGGTGTGGGGTCGGGAGCAGGTGGGAGGTCGGGAGCGGTGCGCCCGGGTCGGCCGTTGCGGCGGGTACCGGGCCGAGGAGCAGGGCGACGGCCGTCGCGGCGGCGGCGAGGGCGGCCGTGCGCGGGGTGGATGAACCAGCCATCCGGAAACTCCTGTCTCTTCAATGACCTTGTGGATCAAGCGAATTGACGTTCCGTCGGAATCAGGCTGGTCGGGTGCCCGGTCCGGTGGCCAAGTCTCGGCCACCGTCCGTTCGTTGGCAGGCCGATCACCGAAACGGCCGGAATCCGCACCCCCGGATCCGCATCGGGCTGGTCGGGAGGGGTGCGGATCCGGGGCGGCGGCCGATTTCCCGTGGTTCGGCCGTGCGGGGCGGTGGGGGTGCCGGGGCGGGCGTCGTTGCGCCTCCGCCCGGCTGCGTCAGCCGGGTGCGGTCGCTGGGCCGCCGCTGCCGGTGGTGCCCTCGGTGGTGCCCTCGGCGGCGTCCCGGCCGCCGCTCCAGCCGCTTCCGGAGCCGCCGCCACCGGAGCCGCCGCCGGTGCCGCCGCCGGAACCCCGGACGTACACCGTGAAGGAGGTCAGGCCGGGGGGCAGTTCCCAGGCCCCACCGGCCCGGACGGACACCCGGTAGGCCTGCGGGCCGCCGTCCCGCTGGGCGGGTGCGGCCGGGGCGGTCGTCGTGGTGCCGGTCGTGACGGCCAGTGCCGTGGCAGTGGACGCGGTCGCCAACAGGCCTTGCCGGAAGAGCTTTTGATTGATCGTCATCCTTGCGATGGTCTGATCTCCGGCGGCCCCGGCGGTGGCTTCGACCCCGAATCACGCGAACGAGTGGTCGCGTTCCGGCCGAGTTCGACGGGGCCCTCGTCGGTGAAGGTCGGCGGCCCTCGGACGGGCGGCGTGGGACCGCGCCCGGGGCCCCGCCGCGGGGAGCCGCGTCGCGCTCGGCGGAGCCAGCGGGTGGCGGACGGCGCGGGGCACGGCGCGGACCTGCGGAGATCCTCCCTCGATCGGGGGAGGGCGAGGGTGCGAAGGCCGGTGATACTGGCGGACATGATCAAGGGACTGAAGCCGCTGCTGCGCGGGTCGACGTATACAGGTGTGCTGTTCGCGGTGGTCGGGGCAGTGGCCGCGCTGCCGGTGGCGATGGTGGCGCTCGGGGTGACGCTGGGGCTGTCCGGCCGCCCGGACTCGGTCTGGGTGGCGCTGCCCCTGTGGGCGGTGCTGCTCGGGCTGTGCGGGCTGCCCCGGCTGGTGCGCCGGGTGCTGGCGGCGGGGGCGCGCAGGACGCTGGGCGTCGCGGTGCCCGCCCCGGTGAAGGGGGCCGCCGCGGCGGAGTGGTGGCGGACGCCGGCGTTCGTGGTGGCGCACGTGGCGCTGGGCTGGACCGTGCTGATCGGCGGCAGCACGCTGCTGGTGACGGCCGTGGCGCTGCCCGGGCGCTGGGCGGAGGGCACGGCGAGGGTCAGCCTCCTCGGCTGGGCCACGGACGTGACGGGCGTCTGGGCCTGGATCGTGGGAGTGCTCGCCCTGGTGCTCGCGGCGGCGCTGTTCGTGGCCGTGTCGGGCGCGCTGCGGTGGCTGGCGCCCCGGCTGCTCGGGCCCTCGCCGGCCGAGCGGCTCGCGATGGCCGCCGAGCGGGAGCGGCTGCTGGCCGAACGCAACCGGCTGGCCCACGAACTGCACGACTCCATCGGGCACACCCTGACCGCCGCCACCATCCAGGCCGCCGTCGCGGGCGAGGTGCTGGCCGACGACCCGGTCGCCGCGCGGGCCGCCATGCGCAGCATCGAGGAGTCGACCCGGGCCGCGCTGGAGGACCTCGACTACGTGCTCGGCGCGCTGCGCGAGGAGCAGTCCGGCACCGCGCCGACCCGCACCCTCACCGACCTGCCCGAACTGATCGACCGGCTCCGGCACGCGGGCGCCGTCGTGGCGCCGCGCACCACCGGGGACCTGGCGCAGGTGCAGGGCACGCTCTCCCGGGCCGCGTACCGGATCGTCCAGGAGGGGCTGACCAACGCGCTGCGGCACGGCTCGGGCGGGACGATCGAGCTGCGGGTGGCGGCGGGGGCGGACGAGCTGGAGCTGAGCGTGGTCAACGGAGTGGCGGACGGGGCCGGGGCGGGCGGCTTCCCGACCTCCGGGCACGGCCTGCCCGGGCTGGCCGAGCGGGTGCGGCTGCTGCACGGCGAGTTCGAGGCCGGTCCGTACGGCGAGGGGCAGTGGCGGCTGGCGGTCCGGCTGCCGATGCGGTGGTCGGCGTGAGCGGGAGCGGTGAGGACAGGGCGGCCGACCCCGCCGCGGGGGCGGCGCCCGACGTCACCCTCCTGATCGCCGACGACGACCCCGTCACCCGCAGCGGCCTGAGCACCCTGCTGGGCGCCCAACAGGGCATCACGGTGGTCGGGCGGGCCGCCGACGGCGTCGAAGTGGTCCAGCAGGTCCGGATGTTGCGCCCGGACGTGGTGCTGATGGACGTGCGGATGCCGCGTCGCAACGGGATCGAGGCGACCCGCGAACTGCTGAAGGACGCCGACCCGCCCAAGGTCGTGGTGATCACCACCTTCGAGAACGACGGCTACGTCACCGCCGCGCTGAGCGCCGGCGCCAGCGGCTTCGTGCTGAAGCGGCGGCCCGTCCCGCAGATCGCCGAGGCGGTACGGGTGGTGGCCGCCGGGGAGGCGGTGCTGTTCCCCGCCGCGCTGCGCCGGATGGTCGCGGCCCGGCCGCTGGAGTCGGCCGAGGCGCTGCCCAGGGCGGCGCTGACCGGCCGGGAGGAGGGGGTGCTGCGGCTGATGGCGACCGGGCTCTCCAACCCGGAGATCGCGCAGGCCCTCGCGGTGAGCCAGGAGACGGTGAAGACGCACGTCGGGAACGTGCTGGGCAAGCTCGGCGCACAGAACCGGACCCACGCGGTGGTGATCGCCTACGAGAGCGGGCTGGTGGTGCCGGGGCTGCCCGGCGCCTGAGCGGCGGTGCGGCCACGGTGATGTGGCCACGGCGGGAGCAGCCCCGGCGGTCGGTGCGGCCTGCGGCCTGCGGCGTGCGGTGTGCGGGCGTGCGGCCTGTGGCTTACGGCCTGCGGCTTACGGCCTCGGGTCGATCGGGGCGAGGGTGCCGAGGCGGTCCTCGACGGCCTGGGCGGCGGCCAGGCAGAGGTCCTCCCGGAAGGCCCGGCCGACGAGCTGCACACCGGTGGGGAGGCCGTCCGCGGCGAGACCGGTCGGGACGGCGACGGACGGGACGCCGACGAAGCTGGTCACCGAGCAGAGCCGCATGGCCGAGGCGACCCGGTCCCGGCCCGCCTGGTCCCGCGACTCCAGGCCCGGTTCGACCGGCGGCTCGGTGAACACTGGGCCCAGCAGCAGCGGGTACGCGTGCAGGAACTCCGCCCAGGAGCGGCGGATGTTCATCCAGGTGCCCAGCAGCCGGATCAGGCCGGGGCCGTCCACGGGCGGGGAGCTGCGCATCGTCAGCTCGATGAAGCGGTCGCCGCCCTCGCCCAGCAGCTGCCGGACGGCGGGCCAGTTCGGCGCGAACTCGGTGCCGGTCAGGCGGTGGTAGGTGTCGAGCGCCTCGTCCAGCCGCGGGACGTCGGGGACCTCCTGGACGTCGTACCCGGCGTCGCGCAGGGCGTCGGCGGCGGTCTCGACGGCGCGGCGGACGGTGGGGTGGACGCCGTGGCCGCCCGGGTCGGCGACGACGGCGACCCGGACGGGGGCGGCGAGCGGCTCGCCGTACAGCGGGACGGGCACGGCGCGCGGGTCGCGCGGGTCGGTGCCCGCCAGCGTCTCGTAGGCGAGCCGCAGGTCGGCGACCGTACGGGCCAACGGGCCGTCGGTGACCAGGACCTGGGAGGCCGGGCCGGGGTCGTCCGGGCCGATCAGGCGCTGGTCGGCGGGGAATCGGCCGGTGGTCGGATCGAGGGCGGCGACCCCGCAGAAGGAGGCGGGGATGCGGACCGAGCCGCCGGAGTCGTTGCCGAGGCCGAGCGGGGCCATCCCGGCGGCGACGGCCACGCCGTCCCCGCCGCTGGTGCCGCCCGGGGTGCGGCGCCGGTCCCAGGGGTTGTAGGTGTCGCCGTACAGCTCGCTGCGGGTGTGCATCCCGGCGAGGATCAGGGTCGGCAGGTTGCTGTGGCCGATCGGGATCGCCCCGGCCGCGCGCAGCCGGGCCACCGGGACGGCGTCGTCGGTGGCGACGTGGTCGCGGAAGCGCGGGGTGCCGAAGGTGGTGGCCACGCCGGCGATCGGGGTGCACTCCTTCACGGTGAACGGCACGCCCGCGAGCGGCCCGAGGCGCTCGCCGGCGGCCCGGCGGCGGTCGGTGTCCCGCGCGGCCGCGCGGGCCCGGTCGGCGAGGAGCTGGGTGACGGCGTTCAGACGGGGGTTGACCTCGTCGATCCGGGCCAGGTGGCTGTCCACCACCTCCAGGGCCGACACCTCGCCGCCGCGCACGGCGGCGGCGAGTTCGGTGGCGGGCTTGCTCCACAGGGACATGGGGGCGCTCCTCGGCGGGTCGTCGGGCTCGTTCCGATGCGGTCGCATCGGAACGGAACGAACCCTAGCCCGGAACCGATACGCTTGCATCGGAATATCGAAGTTCGGAGAGCACGGCGGACGAGGAGCACGGGCATGCCGAAACAGGTGGACCACGAGGGCCGGCGCCGGCGGATCGCCGAGGCCGTCTGCCTGCTGGTGGACGAGCACGGGCTGGAGGGCGTCACCCTGCGGGACGTCGCCACCCGGGCGGAGGTCTCGATGGGGGCCGTCCAGCGCTGCTTCCGCACCAAGGAGGAGATGCTGCTGGCCGCGCTCGCGCACGTCGGCGAGCGGGTCACCGCGCGGGTGCGGAACCGGCTCACGGCCGGCCCGGCGCAGTCGGCGGCCACCGAACTCGGGCTGGTGGCGGGCGAGGTGGCGCTGCTGCGCGAGGAACACCGGGCCGAGGCCAGGATCTGGCTCGCCTTCGTCGCCGGAGCCGCCGTCAACCCGGCGCTGGCGGCCACCCTGCGGAGCAGTTACGCGGCGCTGGAGGAGCTGGTGGTGCGGCTGGTCGCGGAGGCGGCGGGCGGGGGATCGGCGCTGGGCGGGGCGACGCCGGGCGGGCCGGCGGCCGGGGGATCGGCGCTGGGCGGGGCGGCGGTCGACAGAGCGGTGGACGCGCGGAACGAAGCCCGTACGCTGCTCGCCCTCGCCGACGGGCTCACCGCGCACGTACTGGTCGGGCACCGGACGGCGGCGGAGGCGGAGGAGGTCCTGCACACGCACCTGGCCGGGCTCTGGGCGCGCTGCTGAAACGGCCCCTCGGCACGCGGCTGAAGCCTTCGCCCACTGTTGTCGCCCCCGTCACCGTCCAGTCCGTGGATGGTCGGCCACGGCGGTGGCCGGGTCGGGCAGGATCGGGCCCGACGTCACCGGAGACACCTGTCGGACACTCGAGTTGGGAGAGCCTGCCGTGACTGCTGTGGAGATCCCCGGGTCCAAGTCCATCACCGCCCGGGCGCTGTTCCTGGCCGCCGCCGCCGAGGGCGTGACCACCCTGCGCCGGCCGCTGTCCTCGGACGACACCGAGGGCTTCGCGCAGGGGCTGGACACCCTCGGGTACCGGATCGAGCGGACGGCCGGGGCGTGGCGGGTGGAGGGCCGCCCGGCCGGTCCCGCCGTCCCGGAGGCCGAGGTGTACTGCCGCGACGGCGCCACCACCGCGCGCTTCCTGCCCACCCTCGCCGCCGCCGGCCACGGCACGTACCGCTTCGACGCCTCCGCCCAGATGCGCCGCCGCCCGGTCGCCCCGCTCACCCGGGCGCTGCGCGACCTGGGCGTGGACCTGCGGCACGAGGAGGCCGAGGGGCACCACCCGCTGACGGTCCTCGCCGACGGCGTCCGCGGCGGTGAACTCACCCTGGACGCCGGGCAGTCCTCGCAGTACCTGACCGCGCTGCTGCTGCTCGGCCCGCTCACCCGGGACGGCCTGCGGATCACCGTCACCCGGCTGGTCTCCGCGCCGTACATCGGCATCACCCTGGCGATGATGCGCGACTTCGGGGTCGAGGTGAAGCGGGAACGGACGCCCGCGGGCGAGCTGTTCGAGGTGCCCCCCGGCGGCTACCGGGCCGCCGACTACCCGATCGAGCCGGACGCCTCCACGGCCAGCTACTTCTTCGCCGCCGCGGCCCTGGCCGGCCGGGAGGTCACCGTCCCCGGCCTCGGCCGGGACGCGCTCCAGGGCGACCTGCGCTTCGTCGACGTGCTGCGGCGGATGGGCGCCCGGGTGGACGTCGGCGCCGACCGCACCACGGTGGCCGGCGAGGGCCCGCTCGGCGGGATCACCGTCAACATGCGGGACATCTCCGACACCATGCCCACCCTCGCGGCCATCGCCCCGTTCGCCACCGGGCCGGTGCGGATCGAGGACGTCCACAACACCCGGGTCAAGGAGTGCGATCGCCTGGAGGCCTGCGCCGACAACCTGCGCGCGATGGGCGTCACCGTGGCCACCGGGGACGACTGGATCGAGATCCGGCCCGGCACGCCCCGCCCGGCCGAGGTCACCACCCACTCCGACCACCGGATCGTCATGTCCTTCGCCGTCACCTCGCTGCGCACCCCCGGCATCACCTTCGACGACCCGGGCTGCGTGCGGAAGACCTTCCCGGGGTTCCACGAGGCCTTCGCGGCGCTGCGCGCGGAGTGGGGGGTCTGACCCGCGCCGCTCCGACCCGGGTCGTCGGTCCGACCCGGGTCGTCGTCCGGGCCGGGAAATCCCGGTTGCCAGGCGGCGGCCCCGGCGGCGAGGATTCCGTTCGTGTCCGAGACGGTGTTCGAGACGGTGTCCGACGGGCCCGGGCTGCGGCCCTACCCCAAGATCCCCGCCCGGGGCCGCTCCGGCGGGCCCGGCAGCCGCGAGTGGACCGCGGCCGAGAAGGTGCACGGGGCGCACTTCGCCGTGGTCTGCGAAGGCGGCTCCGTACGGGCCGCGAAACGGCGTGAACTGCTGGACGACGAGGGGCTGGACGGCTTCTTCGGGGTGAGCCGGATCTGGCCCGAACTGTCTGTCGCGGCCGCCCGGTTCGCCGCCGCGGTGCGCGAACCGTGGGGCGCCGCCGCCGTGGTGACGGTCTACGGCGAACTGGCCGGCGGCCGCTACCCGCACCCCGGGGTGCCCGCCGTCCCCGGCGTCGACCCGGTCCAGACCGGCGTCTGGTACGCCCCCGGCCTGCGCTGGCTGCCCTTCGACGCCACCGTCGAGACACCCGAGGGCCGCTGGTGGATCGCCGACCGGACCCTGCGCGCGGCCGCGCGGGCCGCCGGACTCACCTGCGTCCCCCTGCTCGGCCACGGCCCGCTGAACACCCTGCACGACCTGCCGGTCCGCTACCCCAGCCGGGTGCCCGCCCTGTTCGGCCTGCCCGAGCTGCCGGACAACCTCGCCGAGGGGTACGTCCTCAAACCGGCCGGCGAATGGCACGAGTCCGCCACCGCCCGTCCGCTCGTGAAGGTGAAGCAGCGGGCCTTCGCCGAGGACGACCGCTACGACGGCGCCCGCCCCTACCTCCCCCCGCCGGAGGGCGCGGCCGGCGTCCCCGCCTGGCTCCTCGTCCAGGCCTCGGCCCTGCTCACCCCCACCCGCGCCGCCGCCGCCGTCAGCAAGCTCGGCCCCCGCACACCCGCGCAGGCCGTGGCCGCGGAGATCGCGGCGGACGTGGCCGAGGAACTCGCCGACGCCGTGGGAGGGTTGGACCCAACCGTCCTGGCCGCCCTGCGCCAGGCCCTCGAACCGGGAGCCCTGGCCCTCACGTCCTTCGACGCGGAGGACCGGCGCAACTCCTGAGCGCCGGGTGGCCGGCGGCTGCCGTACCTTGATCGTTCGTGGGGGTCAGGGGCGCGAGAAAGATTCCTCGGAAAAGTCGTCGGCCGATGTAGAGGCCGGGTTCCGCCGCTCCGACTGAGAGGTGACGGCGCGCCGACGGGGCGCGTGAGACGGAGGGGACACCCGGAATGAAGTACGTCGCGATGATCTACGGCAACCAGGCCAAGTGGGACTCCTTCCCGGCCGAGGCGTGGCCGGAGGCGATCGCCAGGCAGGAGGCGTTCAACGCGCGGTACCGGGAGAGCGGGGAGCTGGTCGGCGCGTACGGGCTGGCGGACGCGGCGGCGGCGCGGCTGGTGCGGCGGGCGGAGGGGGTGCCGGTGGTCACCGACGGGCCGTACCTGGAGACCAAGGAGTACGTGGCGAGCTTCTACCTGCTGGACTGCGAGAGCCTGGAACGGGCCCAGCAGATCGCGGCGGACATGCCGTTCGCGGACGTGGAGCCGGTGGAGCTGTGGCCGGTCCTGCGCGAGTCCGTGGCGGGCGACCTCCCCGTGTGCGAGTGAGCGGAACGACCGGTGCCGTCGAGGGCCTGCTGCGCGAACTGGCGCCGCAGGTCCTCGGCGTGCTGGTGCGGCGGCACGGCGGGGCGTTCGACGCGTGCGAGGACGCGGTGCAGGAGGCGCTGCTGGCCGCCGCGACGCAGTGGCCGGAGGGCGGGGTGCCGGCCAACCCGAGGGGCTGGCTGGTGACGGTCGCGGAGCGGCGGCTGGTGGACCGGGTGCGCAGCGATTCGGCGCGCCGCCGCCGGGAGGAGGCGCTGGCGCTGGCCACGCCGCAGTCGGCGCTGCTCGCCCCCGCGGCCGACGCGCCCGACCCGGCGGCGGACGACTCCCTTGCGCTGCTGTTCCTCTGCTGCCACCCGGCGCTGTCCGTGCCGAGCCGGATCGCGCTGACCCTGCGCGCGGTCGGCGGCCTGACCACCGCCCAGATAGCGGCCGCGTTCCTGGTGCCCGAGGCGACGATGGCGCAGCGGATCAGCCGGGCGAAGCAGACGCTGAGGAGCGTGGGCGGGGGACTGTCCCTCGGCGGGGGAGAGTCCCTCCCGGAGGGCGGGGCGGGGCGGCTGGGCGAGGTCCGGCACGTGCTGTACCTGGTCTTCAACGAGGGCTACACGGCGAGCGGCGGCGAGGAGCTGACCGCGCCGCGGCTGTCCGAGGAGGCGATCCGGCTGACCCGGCTGCTGCGGCGGCTCACCCCCGGGGACGCCGAGACGGCGGGGCTGCTCGCGCTGATGCTGCTGACCGACGCCCGGCGGCCGGCCCGTACCGGGTCGCACGGCGCGGTGGTGCCGCTGGACGAGCAGGACCGCGGCCGGTGGGACCGTGAACTGCTGGACGAGGGGCTGGAGTTGATCGCCTCGGTGCTGCCGCGCGGGCAGGCCGGGCCGTACCAGGTGCAGGCCGCGATCGCCGCGGTGCACGGGGAGGCGGCGACGGCGCGGGAGGCCGACTGGCCGCAGGTCCTGGCGCTGTACGACCTGCTGCTGCGCCTCGACCCGAACCCGGTGGTGGCGCTCAACCGGGCGGTCGCGGTCGCGATGGTGCACGGGCCGGAGGCGGGGCTGGCACTGGTGGCGGAGCTGGCCGGGGACCGGCGCCTGGCCCGGCACCACCGGCTGCTCGCCGTCCGGGCGCACCTGCTCGACCGGCTCGGCACCGACCCGGCGGCCGCCGCCCGCGCCTACCGGGAGGCGGCGGCCCGGACGGCGAGCGCCCCGGAGCGGCGCCATCTGGCCTCCCGGGCACGGCGGTTGGAGGTGGCCTCGAGTACGGGGTGAGCGGGCGGGCGGCAGGGTCGAGGGCGGGGGCGGGGGCGGGGTCGAGGGCGGGACCAGACGGCGTCCAGGGGGCTTCCGCGTCCGCCGGGAGGGGCCCATCATGGGCTCCCGGCCCCGGCAGAACCGCCCCGACACCGTTCCAGGGCCGCCGTCAGGAGGCAGAAGAGATGACGATCCCACCGCCCGTTCGGATCCAGGCCGCCGTCGTCCGCGCCGCGTACGCGCTGCCCGAGGGCCTGCGGCGGGCCGTCGCGGGCAAGCCGGTGGTCCTCGACGGGCAGACGCTCGCGCTGGACGCGCAGTTGATACTCAAGCTCCAACGGCTGTCCGGGGCGTCCCTGGTGATGTCGGGCGGGGTCGGGCCGTCGCGCGCCGCGATGGAGCACGCGCGGCACCTGGTGGGCGGGCCGCGCAACCGTACGGTGGCCGCGCGGAGCGTCGGCATCCCGCAGGAGCACGGCGAACTGGCCGCGACGCTGTACACCCCGGAGGGGCTGGCGGCCGGTTCCGGCCTGCTGGTCCTCCTGCACGGCGGGGGCTGGGTGGTCGGCAGCCGGGCCAGCCACGACCACGTCGCCCGCTTCCTCGCCCAGCGGGCGCGGGTGCGGGTGCTGTCGGTGGAGTACCGGCTGGCGCCCGAGCACGCGTTCCCGGCGGCGGCCGAGGACGCGCTGGCCGCGTTCGACTACGCCTACGCCAAGGCCGCCGACCTGGGCGCGGACCCGGAGCGGATCGCGGTCGGCGGGGACAGCGCGGGCGGCAACCTGGCCGCCGTCGCCGCCCAGCAGGCGGTCCGGCGGGGCGGCCCCGCGCCGGTGTTCCAGCTGCTGCTGTACCCGGCGACCGACGCCTCGACCCGGCGCCCCTCGCGCGCACTGTTCGCCGACGGGTTCTTCCTGACCAGCGCCGACATGGACTGGTTCGCCGACCGGTACGCGCCCGCGCCCGCCGACTGCACCGACCCGCGGCTGTCGCCGCTGCTCGCCGAGGACCTGACCGGCCTGCCGCCCGCGTACATCGGCACCGCGGGCTTCGACCCGCTGCGCGACGAGGGCGAGGCGTACGCGCGGGCGCTGGAGGAGGCCGGGGTCGCGGTGCGGCTGAGCCGGCAGTCGGACCTCATCCACGGGTACGCCAGCTACATCGGCGTCGGCCACCGCTTCCGGGAGGCGACGGCCGAGGCGGCGGAGGCGCTGCGGCAGGCGATCGGCGGGTAGCGGCAGCGTGCCGGAGGGCTTGCGGCGAAGGGCGGGACCCCGGCAGCGGGCGGGTCCCGCCCTTCGCCGTGCCGTGAGACGGAAGGCGGGGCGGGGCCGGAGGCGGAAGGAGGACGGGGCCGGAGGCGGAAGGGGGGCGTGACCGTGAGACGGGAGGGGGCGTGCCCGGAGGCAGAAGGGGGGCGTGAGCCGTACGGTCACGCGCCGGATCGCTGTCGCGCAGGGGGTTCTCGGCGACCGGCTCTTATTGTACTGTCCGTCTAATAAGCGGGTGAGCGGGAACCCGCGGAACAGGCACCTGGAGGCAGCCATGGCTCTCACCTGGCAGACGGGGCACGGCCACACCACGGCCGACGACGACGTCTCGAAGCGGCTGCTGGAGTCGGCCGCCACCCTCTCCTACGACCCCTCGACCGAGATCGACTGGGACGCCCCCCTCCCGGACGACCACTACGGCCTCAATCCGGAGTGGAGCACCCTCTACGGCACCCGGCTGTGGGACGAGATGACCGAGCGCCAGCGGGTCACGCTCACCCGGCACGAGGTCTGCTCGATCATGAACACCGGCATCTGGTTCGAGATGATCCTCCAGCAGATGGTGCTGCGCGACCAGTACCTCAAGAACCCCGCCACCGCCGAGTTCCAGTTCGCGCTCACCGAGATCGCCGACGAGTGCCGTCACTCGATCATGTTCGCCCGCGCCTGCGCCAAGATGGGCGTCCCCGCCTACCGCCCGAACAAGGTGATCGCCCAGGCCGGGCGCGCCTTCAAGGCGCTCGCCAAGGGCGAACTCGCCTACGGCGGCATCCTGGTGGCCGAAGAGGTGCTCGACGTCATGCAGCGCGACTGGATGCGCGGCGAGAAGGTGCTGGAGATCGTCCGCGGTACGTCCCGGATCCACGTGGTCGAGGAGTCCCGGCACATGAAGTTCGCCCGGCAGGAGATCCGCGAGCGGATGCGCCACGCGAGCCCGGCCCGCCGGCGCGCCTCGGCCACCGGCATCGCCGTGGGCGCGTACGTCATCGTCACCAGCATGGTGCACCCGGGCGTGTACAAGGCCGCCGGGCTCGACGTGCAGCGGGCGCTCGCCGAGGTGCGGGCCAGCGAGCACCGCAAGGCGATGATGCGCACCAGCTCCCGGCACCTGATGGCCTTCCTCGCCGAGACCGGTCTGCTCACCGGCCGCTCGGCGGCCGTCTACCGCCGGGTGCACATGCTCTGACGGACCGTCACCACCGAGCCGCCCCATCCCCCACGCGCAGCGAGGACCCACCCCGGCCATGGCCTACGCGATCACCCAGACCTGCTGCAACGACGCCTCGTGCGTGTCCGTCTGCCCGGTCAACTGCATCCACCCGACCCCGGACGAACCGGAGTTCGGCACCACCGACACGCTCTACATCGACCCGCGGGCGTGCATCGACTGCGGCGCCTGCGCGGACGCCTGCCCGGTGGACGCCGTGTTCCCGGTCGACCGGCTGCGCGGACCCGACACCGTGTCCGGCGACCTCAACCGCGACTGGTTCCGCGACCACCCCAACGACCACGCCTGGGGCGCGCCCAGCTTCCCGCGCAGCCTGCCGGCCGAGGTCGGCGCGCTGCGGATAGCCGTCGTCGGCACCGGCCCGTCCGCCGGGTACACCGCGCAGGAACTGCTGCGCGGCACCAGCGCCGAGATCACCATGATCGACCGGCTGCCGGTCACCGGCGGCCTGCTGCGCCACGGCGTCGCGCCCGACCACCAGTCCACCAAGCGGATCGCGGAGAGCTTCGCGAGCGTCTTCCACGACCCCCGGCTGCGGATGCACCTCAACGTGGAGATCGGCACGGACCTCACCCACCAGGAGCTCGCCGCCCACCACCACGCGGTGGTGTACGCGGTCGGCGCGGCCGCCGACCGCCGGCTCGGCATACCCGGCGAGGACCTGCCGGGCAGCCTGCCCGCCACCGCCTTCGTCGGCTGGTACAACGCTGAACCCACCGTGCCCGCCGACGCGGTGGAGCTGTCGGCGGAGCGCGTGGTGGTGGTCGGCAACGGCAACGTCGCGGTGGACGTCGCCCGCATCCTGCTCACCGACCCCGACCGGCTCGCCGCCACCGACATCGCCGACCACGCCCTGGCCGCGCTGCGCCGCAGCCGGGTCCGGGAGGTCGTGCTGCTCGCCCGGCGCGGCCCCGGGCAGGCGGCGTGGAGCAGGGCGGAGTTCCTGGCGCTGCGGCGGCTGCCGGGCGTCGAGGTGGTGGTGGCGGACCACCCGGAGGTCCGGGCGGCGATCGAGGCGGCGGCGGGGGCGGAGGCGGAACGGGGGTCGGAAGCGGGGTCGGGCACGGCGTCGGGGGCGGCGCTGCTCGCCGGGCTGCCGCTGGTGCCGCACGACGGTGACGCGGCGCCCGGGCCGGGGCGGCGGATCGTGCTGCGGTTCCTGTCGGCGCCGGTCGAGCTGTCCGGGGAGGGGCGGGTCGAGGCGCTGACCGTCGAACGGACCGCCCAGGCGGCGGACGGCCGGGTCGAGGGCACCGGGGTACGGGACGTGCTGCGGGCCGGGCTGGTGGTGCGCTCCATCGGGCACCGGGGCGTCCCGCTGCCCGGGCTGCCGTTCGACGAGCGGACCGGGACGGTCGCGCACCGGGCGGGGCGGGTCGTCGACCCGGCGACCGGACGGCCGCTGCCGGGGACGTACGTGGTGGGCTGGGCCAAGCGCGGGCCCTCCGGCGGGATCGGCGCCAACCGGGCCTGCGCCCGGGAGACGGTGGGCGCGCTGCTGGACGACGCGACCGCCCGCGCGCTGCCCGTCCCGGAGGCGGGGCGCGGCGACTTCGAACGGCTGGTGCGCAGGCGGCGGCCGGACGCGGTCGGGCTGCGGGAGCTGCGGGCGGTGGACCGCGCGGAACGCGAGCGGGGCGAGGCCGAGGGGCGGCCCCGGGTGAAGCTCGCCACCGTCGCGGAGCTGCTGGCGGCGGGGCTGCGGCGGTAGGGGCCGTCTTCGAACTCGCGCCTGCGGGGCGGCGCACAGGACGTGGGCGGCGAAAACGGGGTGGGCGCGCACCGAGCACCGGCGGCG
>NZ_JBHUAL010000207.1:0-17354 GCF_042789775.1 Kitasatospora sp. NPDC056800
GCCGTTTCCCGGGAAACGGCAGACCGGTCGGCCCGTGCGGCATCCGTCGGACTTCGGCGTGCCGCGATGCCCGCCGTGGGCGGAACCGCGCGGGGCCCGGGGCCGGTGTGGCGCGGGGTCAGCTGAAGGCGGTGGCGGCGGTGAGGGTCGAGTGGGCGATTGGCTGGCCAATGCCTGCCAGGACGTCGATGCAGTTGTCGATGATCGGCTGGTCGCTGTCGATGTTCAGGACCGCGGTCAGGGTCTCCCCGGCGAGGCGGGAGGAGGAGCCGGTGACGGTTCCGGTGAGGGTGCCGGCGCCGTCGACCTCGACGACGGCGATGTCGGTGATGGTGCTGCTGGCATGCGTCCCGTTCTGCAGGTTCCAGGTGAAGGTCGCCGTGGAGCCCGGGACCAGCGCCGGCACCGTGAGCGGGTTGCAGCTGAGCGTGCCGAACGTGAGCGTCGCCGTGACGGTGCCGCCCACCACAGCCGTCGGGCCGCTCTGGGAGTCGGTGCACCCGGTCGCCGTCCCCCCGATCGTCACGGTGGTGGCCTCCGGGCCGTCCGACAACGCCGGGTCGAAGGTGACGGCGGCGTTCACGGTGCAGTTCAGGATCTCCGAGGCGGTTGCCGGGGCGGCATCGGCGGCCGGTGCCACGCCGGTGGCCAGCGCGGCGAGGACGGCGGACACGGTCAGGGCGCTTCGACGTACGGACATGCGGGTTCCCTTTCTTCGTCGGACCGGAGCGGAGGCGCTCTGTACGCCCCCGGGGTACCGGGCCTGTCCGGCAGGTGCGACCGGCCGGAGGTCGGCGGGAGACGCGGGCCGGTTAGAAGGTCACCCGCTGCTCGGCGTCCAGGCTCCCGGGGGTCCCTCCCGTGGCGCCGCTGAAGTGGACGAAGACGTCGGCGGTCGAGCTGTCCGGGGTGATGAAGCCGAAGCCCTTCTCGGAGTTGAACCACTTCACCGTGCCCGTGGCCCGGCCGCGGGGGCTGGTGCTCGCGGTGGGGAAGGTGAAGGTCGCCTGGGCTCCGGGCGCGGAGCAGCTGAGGGGCAGCGAGCCGGTCGCCAGGACGGGGCTCTGGAACGGGGCGCTCTCGTCGGCGGTGATGGTGCCGGTGCCGGCGGCCGGGCAGGTGAACCCGCCGGTGACCGCCAGGTTTCCGCTCTGGTCCGGGGTCGCGCCGTCGAGGGAGACCTCGCCCACCTGGTTGTCGAGCAGCGTGATCCGGTCGTAGCCCAGCGCGGTGCCGAGTGCGCTGTTCAGGGTGATGGTCACCGTGATGTCGTCGCCCCAGTCGCCGCCCGATCTCAGGAGCCCGTTGTCGACGCGGCCGCTGACCGCCTGACCTCTGACCGGCTGGCCGGTGGAACCGTCCAGGCAGCTCACCGGGATGGTCTGCGAGCCGGAGCCGCCGGTGGTGTCCGTGGCGGTGACCGTGATGCCGGCGATCAGCATGGACGTCTCGCAGGAGTAGCTGCCGGTCCAGGTCAGGACACGGCCGGACGTGCTCGCGGTGGCGATCTCCACCCCGTCGTTCGCCGGTTCCGCCGCGGCGGCGGGAGCGGCCAGTGCCACGACCAGGGCGATCGCCCCGAGCGGCACCACCGCGCGCCGCAGCGGTGGACGCCGACCTGCCGTACGCCGTGTCACAGAGCCCGAGGCTGCCATTCGCCTATCCGTTCGTTAGATCTGGTTCATGGGGACATCGTCACAACGGGAGTCCCCCGACGCATGTGCTGTGAGGCGAATGGGAACCCCGGTGGCCCGGGCCGGAGTGCTCCCGCGGATACGCCGCACCCGGGCCGGGCTGGGAGGCCGGGCATACCGGCAGGCCAGGGGTGCCGTCAACTGCCTTGTGGCTGACCGAGTGTCACAGTCCAGTCCCTGTCATGTCCTGACGATTGTGACGCTGCGGATGGCACCGAAAGCCGTCGTCCGGCCGTCCTGTGGTGTGTTCGATCAAGCAGTCCACATCGCCATCGGGGAGCCACCATGTCCGTCCGTCGCCGTCGCCCGCTGTTCGTCTCCGCCGTCCTCGTCGTCGGGGCGGGGCTCGCGTTGACCGCCTGCGGACCTGAGAACACCGACGCGCCCGCCGGCTCGGCGAGCTCCGCGCCCACCAAGGCGGCCGCCGGTGCTCCCTCGGCGACTGCACCGGCTCCGGGTGCACCGGCTCCCGCCGGCTCGGCGGCGCCCACCGCCGCGCACACGCCGGCCGGTGCGAGCCCGTCGAGCGGTGGCGGGGCCGCCGGCGGGAGTGCCGCCGCCCAGCCGTGCGACATCCAGAGCCTCGCGATCAACGCGTCGGCGCGCGCCGGGGCGGCCAACCAGTGGGTGATCGAGGTGCGAAACACCGGCGCGAAGGCCTGCAGCCTGAGCTCCTCCCCGAGCGTCGACCTGGGCGACTCGGCCGCCCGGGACCAGAGCAAGAACCTCAAGCCGGTGCTCGCCAGCGGCACGGAGCGGTTCCCGGTCCCGGCGGGCCGGAGCGCCTACGCGGTGATCGACCTCGACCCGAGCGGCGCCACCACCGGCACCGCCCCCGGCATCAACGAGATCAACGTGCTGGTCGACGGCGAGGGCACCAACATGCCCCTCGCGAACACCCGCAACTTCCCGCTCCCCGCCGGGGCCCACGTCCTGAACCCCAAGATGGGCAACTACCGGGGCAGCGTGGCGGACGCGGTCGCCTCCATGACCGCCGCCCCCAAGTAGCCCCGGCCGTACGTCCGAAGCCGCTTCCGGCCGCCCGCTCCCGGGCCCCAGGCCCTGTCCACGGGCTGGAATTCCGCCCGTGCGGCCCGTGGGGCGGGGCACGATGGGCGGCATGATCCTGCAACCGGAGACCGACGACCTCGCCGCCTACCTCGTGGCGGACGGGGTCATCGACCACCAGGACCCGCAACTGCTGCGGTTGGCCGCCGAGTTGGCCACCCCCGAGGCGGCCTTCCAGCACGTCCGCGACGAGGTCCGGCACTCCGCCGACGCGGGCGCCTACAGCGGGGCGTTCCGCGCCTCGGAGGTGCTGGCCGCGGGCAACGCGATCTGCCACGGCAAGGCCCACCTGCTGGCGGCGCTGCTGCGAGCGCAGGGCGTGCCGACGGGCCTGTGCTACCAGCGACTGACGGACGGCGAGGGCGACTTCGTGCTGCACGCCCTCAACGCCGTGCACCTGAACGGCCGTTGGGCCCGCCTGGACGCCCGGGGCAACCGCGAGGGCGTCGACGCGCGGTACGACCTGGAGCGGGAACGGCTGGCCTGGCCGGTGCGGCCGGAGCTGGGGGAGTGCGACTACCCCGCGGTCTTCGCGGCGCCGCCGGCCGCGCTGGTCCGGGCCCTCGCCGAGGCGGTGCCGGGCCGCGCCGGCTACGGCTACCTCCCGGGAGAGCTGCCGGTCGACGGCGGGTCGACCGGGCGGCTCAGGGCCTGATCGGCCGAGGCGCGCGCCAGAGCCTCGCGGGGAGGTCCCGGCGGGACGGCGCGGACAGCTTGCGCAGCACCCTGGCCACGTGGTTCTCGACGGTTCTGGTGGACAGGTGCAGTGCGGCCGCGATCTGACTGTTGGTCAGGCCTCCGGCCGCGAGTTCGGCGACCTCCCGTTCGCGCGGGGAGAGCCCGGGATGGGCGGGCCGGCCTCGGCGCGGGGGTGCGAGGGCGCGCAGGCGGGAGCGGACGCGGGCGGCGTCGTGGGTGGCGCCGAGCCCGGTCAGGACGAGGAGGGCTTCGGTGAGCCGGTCGACGGTGTCGCGGTCGGCGTCCTCGCCTTCGCCCGCGGCCGTGGCGCAGCGGGCCGCTGCCTCCGCCGCCAGGGCGGCCATGTACGGGCGGGGCAGCGCGGCGTAGGCGTCCGCGGCGGCGCGGTAGCCGTCGGCGGCGCGCGCGAGGTCCCCGTCGTGCTCGGCCAGGGTGGCGCGGCACCACTGTCGGGCGGCCGCCGCGAGGGGCAGGTGCGGCGCGGCGGGGGCCGTGCGGAGGTCCCGGGCCATCGTCCGGGCCGCGGCGGGGTCGCTGGTGCTCAGCGCCGCCGTGACGGCCCAGGGCGCCAGTTCCGCAGCCCAGGCCCAGATGCCCTTGCTCCGCAGCCGTCCCCAGGCCTGCGTCGCGTGCGTTCTGGCGTCGTCGTGGTCGCCGCGGGCCAGGGCCAGCCGGACGAGTACGGTCGAGGAGAGCGCCGCCACCGGCGCCAACTGCTGGTCCGGGTGCGGCGCCAGGCCGCCGGCCAGCCAGGCCCGGCACTGGGACCACTCGCCGCGGGCGAGGCACAGCGCGGCGAGGACGGTTCGTGCCTCGTGGCCGAGCACCGGGGTTCGCGCGGTGTCCGCGACCAGGTCGGCGGCCCGGTCGGCGAGGCCCGTCCAGCGGCCGGTGGCCCAGTCGAGGAGCAGCCGGATGCTGCGGATGCCGTGGGCGACGTGGGGGCCGGCGTGGTGGCGTCCGGCCAGGGCCGCGCCGCGTTCGAGGAAAGCCCGGCTGTCGTGGTAGCGGCCGAGCCACAGGGTGGCGTCGGCGGCGTTGCACAGGGCGCGGGCCCGGTGACCGGCCGACGCGGCGTCACCGTTGCCCTCGTCCTCCCCCAACGGCCGGGCCGGGAGCGCCTGTTCGGCCCCGGGGTCGCCGAGGGTCAGGAGCAGCCCGACGAGGTTGGCGTTGACGGCGGCCCGCAGAACGGGGTCGGTGGTGCCCGCCAGCGCGGCGCCGGCTCGTTCCGCGCACTGCCGGTGCTCGGCGAGCGGGATGCCGGGCCAGTGCGGCATGGACATCGCGGCCAGGACGCGGGCGGCGAGGCCGGGTTCGTCGGGGAGGGTCCTGGCGGCGCGCTCCAGGTGCAGCCAGCCGTCGTGGTCTGGTGTCGTCGGGGTGCACAGCGACAGCCCCTGCAGTACCCGGGCCTGGGCGCGCAGCGGGCCGGGCAGGAGCGGGGCGCCGGTGAGGGTGTCGAGCAGGGCGCCGGCGTCCTGGAGGGTGAACCCGGCGATGCGGCGCAGAGCCGCCGTGGCGAGCCTCGCGCGGGCGGGGCCGGGGATCCGGCGGTCGGCGAGCAGGTCCTGGAGGAGCCGGGCGGCCTCGCGGTGCCGTCCGGCGGCGGCGTGGGTCTCGGCGGCGCGCTCGGCGGCCCGGACCAGGCCGCGGCGGACCCCTGCCGCCAGGAGGTGCCCGGCGACCTGCGGCCAGGGGACGTCGGCGCGCCGTCTCAGCACCTGCGCCGCCCGGTGGTGCAGGTCGGCGCGTTCGGGGGCGGGGAGGCTCGCGGTCACGGCCCGGGCGGCGAGCGGCACGCGGAAGCCGTACCGCCGGGGGCCGAGGTCGGTCAGCACGGCCGCGGTGAGGGCGGCGAGGAGCATGCCGCGCGCCGTCTCCGCCGTCAGGTCGGTCAGGGCTGCCAGTTCGGCTTCGGAGGCCGGTTCGCCCAGCACCGCCGCGGCGTGCGCCAACCGCCGGGCGTCCGACGGGAGGTGGGCGAGTCGGCGCAGTACGGTCTCGGCCAGGCGTGGTGGGGCCTCCAGCGCCTCGACGGCGTCCACGGTCGGGCCGTCCGGGGCAGTGCCCGCCAGGACGGTGCCGGCCAGGACGGGCAGGACGTCCACGAGCACCTGGGCGACGCCGCCGGTGACCGCGTACAGCCGCTCGATCACATCGTCCGGGCACCGGGTGCCCAGGGTCCGTTCGGCCAACTCCCGTGCCGCCGCGGCCGGGAGCGGACCGGTCCGGATCCGGAGGACGGCGGTGCCGGGCGGGCAGGTGAGCGGCTCGCCCAGCAGGGGCCGGTCGGCCGGAAGGTTCTCGGGCCGCCAGGTGAGCACCAGGGCGCAGCCGTTCGGGAGCATGCGGGCCAGGTGCCGGATCCGGCACCTGGTGCGTTCGTCGGCCCGGTGGACGTCCTCCACGACCAGCAGGGTCGGGACGGCGGTCCGGGTCGGGTCGCCGAAGGCGCGGGTGAGGGCGTCGAGGGCGTGCTGTGCGTCGTCGTCGTCGGACGGGCCGGGGCAGGTCAGGGTCAGGCAGCCGGAGCCGGCCGGGTGTCGGCGGCGGAGCCCTGCCACGAGGTGCGACTTGCCGGTGCCGGCCGGGCCCTCCACCAGCAGGACCGTCCCGGGGCGGGCCGGGTCGGCGAGGGAACCGTGGAGCACGGCCTTCCAGGGGTCGCTCACGCTCGCCTCCGCTCGTCCTGACGGTGCGTACGTCCTGGCGGTGCGTACGGGGCTGCGCCCGCCCGCCGGGCCCGATCGTGAGGATGCCCGCGGTTCGGGGTTCGGACGCCCGGGTGGGCAACCGGCGTTCAGGCCAGGTGGATTGATTGAGTATGGGTACTTCCGGCAGCCGGATTGTGTCGTGCCGGGGCCTGGCCCACGCTGATGGCCACCCGCTCCGTTCGCCAGTGACCGGATCTCCCCGCGCATCCGATCCGCTCCTCGGCGGGCGGCGGCTGCCACCCCCCTCGGGTTCCCCCATACCTAGGAGTGTCATGAGCACGACACTATCGCGCCGTTCGTCCGTACTGAGGACCGCGGCCGCGGCCGCCGGCGCGTGCGCCCTCGTCGTCGCAGGTACCGTCCTCGCACCTGGCGCCCAGGCGGCCCCGGTCCCGGCGTCGGCCCCGGCCCACGCCGCCCACCCGGCCGCCCCGTGGGCCGACGCACCGACGGGCGCCCCCGTGTCCGGCCGCGTCCTCGGCGACGCCGGCATCAGGCCGCAGGACCGGCCCGCCGTCCAGCGGTTCCGCGAGCTGCGCGCGGGCCTCGCCACGGAGGCGCGGCCCTCGGAGACGGCCACGAACCGCACCGCCCCGGCACCGATCGCCGCCCAGGCCCACCGGTGGTGGGGCACCGAGCTGGGCCCCAACGGCAACACCGGCTACGACGCCGTCATCGCCACCCACACCCTCGACGACGCGCTGCGCCTGAGTGGCGCCAACGACTTCCTCTACGCCCCCACCACCAAGCCGCGCAGCAACTCCTGCATCGAGATGGTCACCGTCCACACCCGGGACAGCGCCCAGATATGGGCCTGGGACTGGTGCACCACCGACCCCTCCCAGGCGGTCGGCGCGACCGTCGACATCGACGCCGCCTTCCTCCGGAAGTACGGCGCCACCGTGAACGGCCGCTCCGCCTACAGCGTCCAGGTCCAGCTCACCGACGCCCGGACCAACACCTGGAGCGCCTCCCTCTACAACGTCGCCACCAGCACCTGGGACCCGTTCTTCACCAGCCGGGGCACCGACCAGACCGGCCTCGACTACGGCTGGGACATGTTCGAGTACTACTCCGACCGGACGGCCTCCGGCAACGTGGGCGTCTGCCAGGACCTGAGCGGACGGGTCGTCGAGACCACCGGGCTGAAGGTCCGCACCCCCGCCACCGGCGCCTGGAGCGACGCAGGCCCCTCCAACTCGACCGTCTTCCCCGCCGCGACCATGAACCCGTCGACCTACTACTGCCCCGGCATCGCCGGCCGCATGGCCACGGCCTACAGCGCCTGGCAGGTGACCGTCCGCTGACCCGCCGTTCGCCCCTCCGGGACCCGGCTGTTCCGGAGCGGCGTCACGGGGCCGGCCGGGGCTCGACGGAGAGGGTGTGCCGGAAGAGCCCGTACGGGTCCCAGCGGGCCTTCACGGCCTGGAGCCGCGGGTAGCCGTCCTTGTAGTAGAGGGTGTGCCAGGGGACGCCGGAGCGGTTCCAGGTCGGGTCGGCGAGGTCGGCGTCGGGGTAGTTGATGTAGGAGCCGTCGCTGACCTCGCCGGGCACCGGCACGCCGCCGGTGTCCGCGTACATCGCGCGGTAGAACCCCCGCACCCAGGCGAGGTTCGCCGCGTCCTCCCGCTCGTCCGTCCACACCGTCTGGTAGACGACCTTCATCACCGCGTCCCGCTGGGCGGTCGCGGTCGCCCCCGGCGCCACCGCGTTCACCTGGCCGCCGTAGCCGACGAACAGCAGACCGCCGTGCGAGACGGCGGCGCCGTCCGTCAACCAGCCGTAGGCGGTGGCGAGTTGGGCGTCGGTGTACGAGCGGCGCAGGTACGCTGCCTTGAGCTTGTAGCGCCGGCTGAACATGTCCCCGGCCGCTCCCGCGCCCGGCCAGGTGAGGGCGTGCAGCCACGGTACGGTCCGGTGGTCGACGGCGGGTTCGACGCCGGTGCCCGCGCCGACCGCGGACACGAGCTCGGCCACCATCCGGTCCAGGTCGGGGACGGCGGCGTCGGCCTGCACGAACATCGTGATCGGGCCGCCGCCGCGACGGGCCACCGAGAGGATGGCGTACAGGCCCGCGTACGGGGAGCCCGGCTCGCTGTGATGCTCGTGCCAGGTGCCGAAATTGCGCAGCAGGGTGGTGAACGCCTGTTCCGTCATCCGCTCGTCCCAGGCCCAGACAGCCTGGTAGCCCTTCAGCTCGCGGGGCGAGGGCGGCAGCAGTCGGGACGGGTCGTCGCCCGTCGCGTCCGGGGAGCGCAGCCAGTAGCGGGTGACCACGCCGAAGTTGCCGCCGCCACCGCCGGTGTGGGCCCACCACAGGTCCCGGTGCGGGTCGTCCGGCTCACGGGTGGCGACCACCGTCCGTGCTCGGTCGGCCCGGTCCGCCACCACCACCTCCACGCCGTGGAGGTGGTCCACCACCGAGCCGTAGCGGCGCGAGAGCGGCCCGTACCCGCCACCGGCGAAGTGCCCGCCGGCGCCCACCTCGGGGCACGCGCCCGCCGGGACCGTCACGCCCCAGCCCGTGAACAGCGCCCGGTACACCCGCCCGAGCGTGGCGCCGGGCCGGACGGCGAACGCCCGCCGCTCCGGGTCGTAGCCGACCGCGTCCATGGGGGAGAGGTCCAGCAGCAGGCGGACGCCCGGATCGGCGGTGAAGTCCTCGAAGCAGTGGCCGCCGCTGCGCGGCGCGATCCTCCGCCCGGAGCGCAGCGCCTCCGTGACGGCGCGTACGACGTCCTCGGTGGTGGCGGCGACCCGTTTCTCGTCCGGGTCGCCGGCGAAGCGGAAGTTGTCGCCCCGCAGCAGGCTCGCGTACCGGGGGTCGCCCCGCCGGATCACCGCCGAGCTCCGGCCCGGGGCCTTCGCCGGGGCGGCTCCTCCGGCGGACCCCGCGGCCCCCGGCAGGCCCGAGGCCGCGCCGCCGGCCAGCAGGGCGCCGGCCGAGGCGAGCAGGCCCCGGCGGTTCGGTCCGTACGGGCCCGGTCGGTCCGTCATGTCCACCACCCCGTTCCCCCGCGATCCGGGTCTCTCCGTGACGACTACCGCTGCCAACGGTCCCACACGCGACCGGAGTTGAGAACAGAACGTGTCCTGTCCGCCGGGCTGACCCGACGCGCGGGAACGGGCCCCGGGGCGACGGCCGACGGACGGCCGGCCGGACCGGAGGGGCCTGCGACACCACTTGTCCGAGGGCGCGGATAGGGTGACGTGCCCGTGCCGCGCGGCCGACCTGTCGGCGTGCGGCCTTTCGTCGTGTCAGGAGATATCTGGGTGAAGACCCGTATGACAGCGCTCCGGAGCGCCGCGGTCGTCGCGGCGGCCGTCCTCATGGCGGCGCCCGCCGCCGGCTCCGCCGTAGCCGCCCCCGCCGGAAGCCCGGACACCAAGAAGGTGACCTACCAGGGCCGCGTCTTCCAGGTGCCCACGGCCTGGCCGGTCGTCGACCTGGCCGCGGACCCGCAGGCCTGTGTCCGCTTCGACCAGCGCGCGGTGTACCTCGGCCACCCGGGCGAACAGCAGGTCTGCCCGCCGCGGTTGACCGGCCGCTCGGAGGCCCTGCTGGTCGAGCCCGCCGCCGGCGCCGCGCCCGACCGGGAGGGCTCCAACCCGGTCGCGCAGACGATCCGCGCGGAGGACGGCGTCGTCGCGGTGACCGGTACGTACGACACGGACCAGCCGCTGGTGCGCCGGATCATCACCAGTGCCGGGCTCACCCCCGCGCCGGAACACCGACCGGAGCCGGCGCCCGCCGCAGCCCCGACGGCCCCCGCCGCGAAGTCCGCCACGCCCAAGTCCGCCGCCGCGCCGTCCAGCCGGGCCATGGCCGCACCGGCGCCGATGGCCGCCGCGGCCCAGGTGCCCGCGTCGGCGACGAACTACACCGGCAAGGGCTTCGACGCCTGCACGGCGCCCTCCAGCGCCGCGATGAACGCGTGGATGACCTCCTCCCCGTACCGGGCGGTCGGCATCTACATCGGCGGTGTCAGGCGGGGCTGCGCCCAGCCGAACCTGACGTCCTCCTGGGTCCAGCAGCAGCAGTCCGCGGGCTGGTCCTTCATGCCGCTGTACGTCGGCGTGCAGGCCCCGAAGATCGCCTACCCCGCCACCGAGGGCGCCAACGCCGCCGACGACGCGGTGGCCCAGGCCCAGGCCCTCGGCTTCGGCCCCGGCACGATCCTCTACTACGACATGGAGGGCTACACCACCCCGCAGTACTCGGCCACGGTGCTCGCCTTCCTCACCGCCTGGACCAACGAACTGCACGCCTGGGGCTACAACTCCGGCGTCTACAGCAGCTCCTCGTCCGGCATGAAGGACCTCGCCGCCAACGCCGGCAACAGCGCCTACACCATGCCCGACGCCGTCTTCAGCGCCAACTGGAACGGCAAGGAGGACACCGCCGACCCGTCGATACCGGCCGGCTACTGGTCCAACCACCAGCGCGCCCACCAGTACGCCTCGCCGGCGAACCCGGAGAGCTGGGGCGGCTACTCCATAGCGATCGACCAGGACTACGTCGACATCCAGCTCACCAGCGCCCCGCCCTCCCTGTCCTCCGCGCTCTTCCTCGGCGTGCGCCAGAGCTCGGGCGCCTGGCCCGGCTTCAGCCCGCTGACGGGCGGGGCGGGCGTCTTCCGCGGCTCGGAGGCCGCGATCGCCGGGCTGCCGGGAGGCTCCTCGCAGGAGCTGGGCATCGGCCTGGACGGCCGGCTCTACCACGGGGTCCGCGCCGCGAACGGCAGCTGGAGCGGCTTCGCCGCACTCCCCGACGACGGCACGCCCGCCACCCAGGCCCGCCGGGCCGCCATCGCGGGCCTGCCGGACGGCTCCTCGCAGGTGGTGAGCATCGGCAGTGACGGTAACGTCTACCACGAGTCCCGTTTCCCCGACGGCACTTGGAGCGGCTTCGCCCCGTTGTCCGGGGTCGGCACACCGAGCATGCTGGCCGGGGACGTCGCCATCGCCGGCCTGTCCGACGGCTCCTCGCAGGTCCTGGCGATCGGCAGCGACGGCAACGTCTACCACGAGTCCCGTTTCCCCAACGGCACTTGGAGCGGCTTCGCCCCGCTCCCCGGGGTGAACAGCTCGCGGATGGCGGCCGGCCGGGTGGCCATCACGGGCCTGTCGGACGGCTCCTCGCAGGTCCTGGCGATCGGCAGCGACGGCAACGTCTACCACGAGTCCCGTTTCCCCAACGGTACTTGGAGCGGCTTCGCCCCGCTCTCCGGCGTCGGTGCGCCCACCATGGGCGCGCGGACGGTCGGCATCGCCGGCCTGCCGGACGGCTCGTCCCAGGTGGCGGTGGTCGGCAACGACGGCAACGTCTACCACGAGACCCGCTTCGGCAACGGCTCCTGGTCCGGCTTCGCCGCCGTCCAGGGCCCGTACGGCGCGAGCACCTTCCCGGCCCTGCGCGCCGCCATCGCGGGCCTGCCGGACGGCTCCAGCCAGCTCGTGGCCACCCGGAGCTGACCCCGGGCCCACCCCGCACCCGACGCCCCCGCCCCCGGCACGTCCCGGAGGCGGGGGCGTCCGACTCGATGAAGCCTCTCCGCCCTGACCGGCGAAGGAGCGGCCGCGACTCCGCCGGGTCGGCCTGACGGACGGCCGCCGGACGTCGTCGTGGTGTCGGTCACCGCAGATTCTCGGCGACGCGGACGAGTTCCTCGTCCGAGAGCCGCGGGGGAGCACCGGTCGTGACGACGAAGGTGTAGGTCCCGTCCGACCATGTCAGCGAACGGGGCCCGCCGTTCGGATCGGATTGCGTGATGGCCGCGGGGTGGCCCTTGACCAGGGCGGCCCGGCCCTCCGGTGGTGCGCTGTTCCGGAGGGTCTGGCTGATGATCAGATTGCCTTGTTCAGGGCCCGTCCCCAGTCGGTACCCGCTGGCCCAGGCCGGAGTGTCGGTCGGGAGCGGGGCCAGACCGGGCAGGTGGACCATCCTGCCCGCGGGATAGGGGGAGTAGTTCTCCGGCAGGAACACGGGCCGGAGGAGGTCGCGCTCGTCGAAGTGGACGGCGGGCTTGCCGGAGGCGTCGTTCAGCGCCCTGGCCCCGAGCGGTTTGTTCAGGTGGGTCGTGATCTGTCCGATGCCACCCGGGTCGCAGAACCCCGGGGGGACTGTGTGCCGCAGGGAGACCTTCACCGCGTCGGCGGACTCGCGGGCCACGAGTTCGGGCTGCTTCTCACAACCCCACCCGATGCTCAGTGTCAGGGTCCGGCCGTCCGAGCCGACCAGCAGCAACCGGCCGGCCTCGGTGCCCTCGTAGACCCTGGTCTCCGGAACCCGGTTCATCCAGGCGTTGATCGCGAAGCCGCCGCCGAGCAAGGCTATGGCAGCCCCGGCGGTCAGGCGGATCCGTCGTCCGTGTTTCGACATGTGACGGACCGTACCTTGCGTCGTGGGCCCCGCCCCCGGCGGTCGTGGCCGCACCGCGTCAGCGAGGCCGACGGCCGGCCGTCGGCTGCTCGACACCCGGCCCGCCGGCGTGCGGCACCTGGACGTAGCCCTCGGCTGGCACCGGCAGCGCGTCGATGCACGCCGTCGAACAGGCGTTGACCAGCAGCGGCAGGACGTCGGCGCCCGACGTCCACAGGGAGATCCAGGCCTGACGAAGGTTCACGCCCTCGACGCGCCGGTCGCAGACGCTGCACGTACGGATCGCCGAGGCACCCCACACACCGGGGTCGAGGTCCTCGACGTCGACGCCCCGGGCGGAGGCCGCCGTCGGCAGCTGCGGGAAGGGCGGCCGCCGCTTGTAGTTCCCGTACACGGCCCGGGTGCTCACCGTACTGCGACGCAGGCCGGCACACCGGGTGATCTCGTACGGGAACCAGTGCAGGCGGTAGGAGGTGTACGGGGAGAACTCCTCAAGGCTGCGCATCGCGCCGATCTCGGGCGGGATGCGCACCAGGTTGCTGCCGTACAGCACGAGGTGCTTGACCGAGGTGAGCTTGGCGATGGTCGGCGGGAGCGTGACGACCTGGCGCCGCTGTTCCGCGGTGAGTTCCACGAGCGGCTTGAAGACCTCACGTCCGTCGGCCGCCGCCTCTTCGACCAGTTCGAGAAGGCGGATCCATCCCGGTGCGGTGGTGTCCTGGCGTTCCCGGTGGAAGCGGGTCGGCCCCTGCGGCCTGGTACGGACGTGCTCGATGCACGTGCAGCGATCGCGGGGCGAACCGTGGCCGCCGGGACCGCCGGCGTCAGCCCAACGGTTCGAGAACACCTGCGGCTTCGGCTCCTCACTCATCCGCTCACACTAGCGTCTCGGTCGACGGGTCGTGGGGGCCCGACCGGATCCTGGGCCGACGCCCGCCGGACGCGGTAGTTCCAGCGCGTGAGCGACCGGACGACGGAGGCGGAGCCGACGGGGTTGGCGCTGTGGACGTAGACCGTTCCGATCCGGAAGGGCCGTCCCTCGAAGGCCGCTTCTTCCAGGAGGGCCACCACGGGCATGACGGTGTCGTCGCCGCCGAGGTCGTGGTCGAGCCAGAGTTCGTCGATGACGCTGTCGCGGTGCTCCTCCAGGAGCCGGGTGCCTTCGCGGCTGGTGCGGGCGATCCGTGTGGCGCCGGGGAGCGGTCGCAGGTCGTCGATGCCGAGGACGACGGGCGTCGGTGCGGTGGGCGCTTCTTCCATCGGGCCAGTCTCACAGCGGGCGGGCGGGACGGCCACGAGGTTTCGGGTGGCTGCTCGGCGGGCGGCCGGGCACACGTCTGGCCCCGGCCGGGGCCTCCTTGGAGCTGCTGTCCTGGTGTCCGTGCCGGGTGGACTGCCCGCGCGGCGGGCCGCGGCCGTACCAGGTGGCGGGGAAGTGGGCGACCGGCTCTTCCCCGGGGCGCGCGAGGGGGCGCGGGCGCAGCGGGTTCATCTGTTCGAGTTGCGTCGGGCGTAGGGGGCTCCCGGGCCTGGGGAGGAAGGAGGTCTCCGGAGCGGGCGTCCCCGGGCAACGGGCCCGGCGAGGCGCGGCCGCTTGCCGCCCGGCGCGTCACCCGGTGCCGGGCCGAAGGAAGGCTCCCATGCGCAGAAGCGTCCCCTGCCTCGTCTCCTCCGCCCCGCTGGTGCTGGCGCTGGCCCTCCTGGGCGCTCCCGTCCCGGCCCAGGCAGCTCCCGCGCCCAGGGCGCCCGCCGGGCCGGCCGCGGCCGCGCCGACCAGGGCTCCCGGTACGTTCGCGATCCCTGTCCAGGACTGCGGGCCCTGGGGCTGCCAGTACGCGCCGCCCCACTTCCTCCCGGAGGACCCGCCGGCTCCCTGCGGCGCCTTCACCTGGGGCTAAATCCCTTGGCGCTTCCCGGGCGTTCCGTGGTGGAGTGACGCGTCGGCTGATCGACCATCATGCGAGGTACTGCTTTGGCGAGCGTGACCGTCTCCACCGCGTACGGCAAGGTGCGGGGCCAGGAGCGCGAAGGCGTCGCGGCCTTCCTGGGTATCCCGTTCGCGGCACCGCCCTTCGGGCCGCTCCGGTTCCGTCCGGCGCGGCCGCCCGAGCCCTGGGCGGGGGAGCGCGACTGCGGCCGCCCGGGGCAGGCCGCGCCGCAGCCCGGCTATTCCTCCGCCATGGCCGAACTCCTGGTGGAGCCCGTGGAGACGGGGGAGGACTGTCTCAACCTCAATGTGTGGTCCCCCGCACGTGGGCGTGCCGCCGGTCGTCTTCCGGTCCTGGTCTGGATCCACGGCGGGGCGTTCCGCAACGGATCCGGTTCGCTGCCCGGCTACGACGGCACCCGGCTCGCCGCGGACGGCGCGGTGTGCGTCACGCTCAACTACCGGCTGGGCGCCGAGGGCTTCCTGCTGCTGCCCGACGGAACGGCCAACCTCGGCCTGCTGGACCAGATAGCCGCCCTGGAGTGGGTCCGTGACAACATCGCGGCGTTCGGCGGCGATCCGGACAACGTCACGGTGTTCGGCCAGTCGGCCGGAGCCATCAGCATCACGGCGCTGATGACCATGGAGCGGGCCGAGGGGCTGTTCCACCGCGCGATCACCCAGAGCGGCGCCGGGCACCACTGCCACTCCCTGGAGACCGGGCGCCGGATCACCGAGCGGCTGGCCGCCATCGCCGGGGTCGAGCACACCACGGAGGCCCTGGCAGCCGTGCCCCCGGAACGGCTGATCGCCGCCAACGCCGCCCTCGGCCAGGAGATGGCCCGGGACACGGCCCCGGGCCGGTGGGGCGAGTCCGCCGGCGGCGGCACCACGGTGCTGCCGGTGGTCGACGGGACGACCCTGCGCGCCCGGCCCGTCGACGCCGTCGCGGCCGGGGCGGGCCGCGACATCGACCTGCTCACCGGTACGACCACCGACGAATTCCGGCTCTTCCTCGTCGCGTTGGGCATGGCCGACCGCATCACGGACGAGGTCCTGCACGGATTCCTGGCCTCGTTCGGGCTCGACGCCGCGCAGGCGGCCGCCGCCTACCGGGCCGGCCGTCCGGAGGCCACGCCCGGGGACCTGTTCTCGGCCGTGATGACCGACCACTCCTACCGCATCCCGGCCGTCCGCGTGGCGGAGGCCCGTGCCGCCCTGGGCGCACGGACCTTCGTCTACGAGTTCGCCCACCCCTCGCCCGCCTTGGACGGCCGGCTGGGCGCCTGCCACATGGCGGAGATCGGCCTGGTCTTCGGAACCACCGACCCGCTCCTCGGGGCGGAGCCTCCGAAGGAGCTGTCCGACCGGATGCGCGCCGCCTGGCTCGCCTTCGCCCGCGAGGGACGGCCGGAGCCCGACTGGCCGCCCTACGGCCCGGACCGTTCGGTGCTGCACCTGACCGGTGACGCCTTCCGGCTGAGGCAGGACCCGGGCGGCCGGGAGCGGTCGCTCTGGGAAGGCGTCCGGTGAGCCGCTGACGGAGGGGCGACGGCGGCTTCCAGGGGTCTCAGATCCCCGCGCCGCGGATGTCCGCGTGCACCCGGGCCGCCAGATCGGCGAGTTCGTCGGCGTCCCGCGCGTTTGTCTGGAGGTCGAGCAGCACCTCGTCAGCCCCCGCGGCCGCGTAGCCGGCCGTGTCCTGGACGATCTGCTCGACCGTGCCGACGAAGGGCTTCCGCTCGGCATCGCGCACCGGGGCCTCGGTGATCCGGACGTTCGCCCTCGCGCAGACCTGGATCGCGCCCGCATCGCGGCCGTACAACGCTGCTCGCTCGCCGATCTCACGCCGCAGGACGGCCAGTTGCCCGGGCGTGATGCCTGTCGGCAGCCAGCCGTCGGCGCGGCGGGCCACCCGGTCCAGGGCATTGCCGCCGGACGCCGCCAGGTAGACGGGCACGGGGCGTACGGGCTTCGGCCCGACCTCCGCCTCGTCGATCAGGGCGTGCCTGCCCCGGTACGACACGGGGTCGGGGCCCCACACCGCCGCGCAGACGTCCAGCAGTTCGTCCAGCACGGCTCCGCGCTCCTCGAACGGCGCGTGCCCGGCCGCCGCGTGCTCGTCCAGCGACCAGCCCGTCCCCAGCCCCGCGACCACCCGGCCGCCGCTCGCCGCGTCCAGCGTCGCGAGGGCGCGGGCCAGCTGGAACGGCCCGTGCAGCGGCGCGACGAGGACGCTGCTGCCGAGCCGGGCCCGCTCCGTCGCCGCGGCGGCGAGCGAGAGCACCACCAGCGGATGGGCGACGGACCGGTAGGAGTCCGGCCAGGCCAGCCCCGGCACGTCGTACAGGCCCTGCCGCGGCCGCTCGGGGACCAGCACCCGCTCGAAGACCCACAGGCTGTCGTAGCCGATCCGCTCCGCCGCCCGTGCCACCGCTGCCGGAGCACGCGCGAGGTCGTACCACTTCATCTGCGGCAGCCCGAGTCCCAAGCGAATGGCCATGGCTCGATCCTGGCTTCCCGCGCTCCCGGCCGCAGCCGTTGTACCCCCGTCCGCACGACGCGCGCCGGTCAGGGCGCGCGCGGTTCAGCTGCCTGCTGCCGGGGCGGGAGGTCCGAACGGGCCGCCTTCCGACGGGACCGGGTCCGGGCCCGGAGGGGAGGCTTCGAGCACCGCCCGGGCGTCGGCGAGGGCGGCCTCCAGCTGGTCGCGGAGGGGCTTGGGGAGGGAGGCGGCGCCGAGTGCGCAGGCGGCGAGGGCTGTGCGAGCTCGGCGGTCCGGCCGGGTCCGAGGCGGTCGCGTCTATGCCCCGGCGGGCGGCGACGCTGAGCGGCGCTGTCGGCCGAGCTCCGGCCGACAGCGTAGC
>NZ_JBHUAL010000208.1:0-17322 GCF_042789775.1 Kitasatospora sp. NPDC056800
GGTCCGGAGCGTCCGGCTCAGTGGATGATGCCGGTGCGCAGCGCGACCGCGACCATGCCGGCGCGGTCGCCGGTGCCCAGCTTGCGGGCGATCCGGGCGAGGTGGCTCTTCACGGTGAGCGCCGACAGGCCCATCGCCACGCCGATCGCCTTGTTGGACTGACCCTCGGCGACCAGCCGCAGCACCTCGACCTCGCGGCCGGAAAGCTCGCGGTAGGCGGCCTGCTGCGCGCCGGGCGCACCAGGGGCTCCGGGGGCGCCCGGCGCTCCGGCCGCGCCCGGCATGCCCGGCATCCCGGGGCGGCGCATCCGGCCGGCCAGCCCGGCGGCGCCGAGCGGCATCCCGGGGCGGCCCGGCATCGCGACGTTCGTCCGGGTGCCGGTCACCACGTATCCCTTGACGCCGCCGGCCAGCGCGCTGCGGACCGCGCCGATGTCGTCGGCGGCGGACAGCGCCAGGCCGTTGGGCCAGCCCGCGGCGCGGGTCTCGGCGAGGATGGTCAGCCCGGATCCGTCCGGGAGGTGGACGTCGGCGACGCAGATGTCGCGGGGGGTGGAGACCCGTGGGCGGGCCTCGGCGATGGAGGACACCTCGATCACGTCCCGGACACCGAGGGCCCACAGGTGGCGGGTGACGGTGTTTCGGACACGGGGATCGGCGATGACCACCATGGCGGTGGGCTTGGTCGGCCGGTAGGCGACCACGTTTGCGGGGTGCTCAAGAAGGACCGACACCAGGCCTCCTGCGGGGAGTGGCGGACGGAACCCCGATGGGGGCGGTCGGAGTGTTCCGCGTTGGGAAAGGGTCACAGACTGCTTCGGCAGCATCCGTGCCCGGCTTTAGCGAAAGATCACGATCTAGTGAGTAACAATACGGACAAATCGCGCAAATGATTGATGCGACATGCCTGGTATTCGCACAAAATCGATCAGATTCGGTGCCGATCGGTCGGTATCGACCGATGAATTGACGCAGAGCGGGTCCGAAGTCACACTCCGTCAGCCCTGGGGGTGGCGTCCGGCCCCCGGGTGCCGCCGGAGCCGCACACCACCCGTCAGTGCGACCGCGGGCGTCGCCGGGCCGGCATCGGGACCACTCCACCGAGTGAAGGAACCTCGGCGGTACCCTGCGGAGCCGGGGCGGCCGGCGGCAGGCCGGCGCTGACGCACAGCAGGTCCCCCCAGGCCGCCAGGTGCCGCTCGAAGCGGCCGTCGGCCGGGGTCCAGGAGGCCCGGATCTCGATCTCCGTCGAGGACGGGCGGTCCGCCAGGCCCCCGAAGTACTGGGAGGAGGCCAGCGTCACCGTGCCGGACGGCTCCGCGAACCCGGCGGCGTGCGCCTGCAGGGAGTCCAGCAGCCAGGCCCAGCCCACCTCGGAGAGCATCGGGTCCCCGGCCATCTCCGGCTCCAGCTCGGCCCGGGTCATCGTGACCACCCGGAACTCCCCGTTCCAGGCCTCCTGCCCGGCCGGGTCGTACAGCAGCACCAGCCGGCCGTCCGCCAGCTCCTCGCCGTCCACCTCGACCGAGGCGGTCACCGCGAACGAGTACGGGGCGAGCCGACGCGGCGCCGGCGCGGGGGAGAGCTGCACCTCGGGCCGCAACCGGGCCCCGTCCAGGGCCGCCACGGCCGCCCGGAACTCGCTCGGCGCCCCCTCGCGACCCGCTCCGCCACCTGCTCCGCCACCCTGTGCGGGGTGCCCTCCGACCGCTGCCATGTCCCGAAGACTAGGTCGAAGAACGGGGTTATCGCCGCAACTTCTCTCCCAGCGGCGTGCCGGAACGGCAAACCCGGACAGATCTTGGAGGAACCGACGAGACCGGCCGGGAAACCGGGCCCGGCACGCGTGCGAAGATTTGACGGTGAGCGAGACTACGGCAGACAGCACGGCGGCCACCCACGACGGCCCGACCACCCCCGGGCGCCGCGGCGCCGCGCACGACTCGGCGTTCCTGCGCGCCTGCCGGCACGAGCCCGTGCCGCACACCCCGGTGTGGTTCATGCGCCAGGCCGGCCGCTCGCTGCCCGAGTACCTGAAGGTCCGCGAGGGCATCCCCATGCTGGAGTCCTGCATGCGGCCCGAGCTGGTCAAGGAGATCACCCTCCAGCCGGTGCGCCGGCACAAGGTGGACGCCGCGATCTTCTTCAGCGACATCGTGGTGCCGCTCAAGGCCGTCGGCATCGACGTCGACATCAAGCCCGGCATCGGCCCGGTCATCGCCGACCCGATCCGCACCGCCGAGGACCTGAAGCGGCTGCGCCCGCTGGAGCCCGACGACGTCCCCTACATCACCGAGGCCGTCGGCCTGCTGGTGGACGAGCTCGGCGAGACCCCGCTGATCGGCTTCGCCGGCGCGCCGTACACGCTGGCCAGCTACCTGATCGAGGGCGGCCCGTCCAAGAACCATGAGAACACCAAGGCCATGATGTACGGGCAGCCCGAGCTGTGGGCCGCCCTGGTGGACCGGCTCGCGGACATCACCTCGGCCTTCCTCAAGGTGCAGATCGAGGCCGGCGCCTCCGCGGTCCAGCTGTTCGACTCCTGGGTCGGCGCCCTCGCGCCGGACGACTACCGCCGCTCGGTGATGCCGTCCAGCACCAAGGTCTTCGACGCCGTCGCCGGGTACGGCGTGCCGCGGATCCACTTCGGCGTCGGCACCGGCGAGCTGCTCGGCCTGATGGGCCAGGCCGGAGCCGACATCGTCGGCGTCGACTGGCGGGTCCCGCTGAACGTCGCCGCCGAGCGGGTCGGCCAGGGCAAGGGCCTCCAGGGCAACCTCGACCCGGCGGTGCTGTACGCGCCCACCAAGGTCGTCGAGACCAAGGCCCGCGAGGTGCTGCACGCCGCCCAGGCGCTCGGCACCAGCGGCCACATCTTCAACCTCGGCCACGGCGTGCTGCCGTCCATGGACCCGGACGCGCTCAGCCGCCTCGTCGCCTTCGTCCACGAGCCCCGCCCCCGCTCACCTCCGGGGGGGGGCCCCCCGGACTCCGGGGGCCCACTACCCGGCCGTGACCTCGATCCCGGCCCGGCGCAGCAGCGCCGCCGTCACCCCGTCACCCGGGCGCAGCTCCCCGGAGAACGTCCCGTCGTACACCTGACCGCAGCCGCAGGACGGGCTGCGCGCCATCAGCACCGCCCGCCGGGCCCCCGCCTCCTCGGCGGCGGACAGCGCCGCCCGGGCACCGGCCAGGAACTCCGCGGTGCAGTCCGCGCCCGTCGCGTCCACCACCCGGGCCCGCCCGTCCAGCACGTCCCCGCCGTCCCCGCCCACGATCTCCGCCGGCGGCCGCGGCGTCGGCAGCCCGCCCGCCCCCTCCGGGCACACCACCACGGCCCGCCCCTCCTCGACCAGCCGCACGGCGCCGTCGGAGGTCTTCGCCCGCCCGTCGTACCGACAGGGAATCCCGGCCAGACACGCACTCACCACGATCGGTTCCATGCGGTGGAGCCTACGGCGGCCGGCTCACTCCTCGAAGAGCTGGTCCCTCCGCATCGGGAACTCCCGCCGCCCGCACACGGTTTGGAGATGGTGCGGCTGCCAGATGGACACCGTGACGACTTCGTCCGCGTGCCCGGCGGCCGGGCCCAGCACGGTGCAGTCGATGTCGGCCGGGAACGGGAACGGCGAGTCCGCTTCGATCCACGCGCCGGGCCCGAGGGCCTGGTCCGTCCCGAACATCGCGGTCTTCCCGATGATCGACCACCGTCGGCCGTCCGCGTCCGTGAAACAGACCTCCACCACCCCGGGCTGCGGCTCGTCGTCCACCCACCGGACCGCCTCGCCCCACAGGTACACCACAGGGCAGCCTCCTCTCGGTCGGGACCGTACCGGGAGCGACGGTCACCGGCCTGCTCTTTTCGGGTGTGCAGCGGATTGAGGGTCCGGTGTAAGGGTCTGCGAGACTGCGGAGCATGTCGGATGCACAGGTCGTCGTCGTCGGTGG
This sequence comes from Kitasatospora sp. NPDC056800, assembly GCF_042789775.1. NCBI lineage: Bacteria > Bacillati > Actinomycetota > Actinomycetes > Kitasatosporales > Streptomycetaceae > Kitasatospora > Kitasatospora sp. NPDC056800. The sequence goes on from NZ_JBHUAL010000208.1 coordinate 3,949, forward strand.
TGGGATCGCGGGGCTGGCTGCGGCCGCCTTCCTGAGCGGGGCGGCCGGGGGGCCGGCGCGGGCGCGGGTGACGGTGCTGGAGGCGTCCGGGCGGGTCGGCGGGAAGCTGTGGGGCGGGGAGGTCGGCGGGGTCCGGGTGGACCTCGGGGCCGAGTCGGTGCTGGCCCGGCGGCCGGAGGCGGTGGAGCTGGCGCGGGCGGTCGGGCTCGGCGGGGAGCTGGAGCCGCCGACCACCGCGAAGGCCGCGATCTGGACCCGCGGCGCGCTGCGGCCGCTGCCCGGCGGGCAGGTGATGGGCGTCCCCGGTGACCTGGAGGCGCTGGCCGCCTCCGGGGTGCTGACCGACGAGGGCCTGGAGCGGGCCCGGCACGAGCGGAGCACCGAGGTCGGCGACGACGTCGCGATCGGCCGCTACGTCGCCGACCGGCTGGGCCAGGAGGTGGTGGACCGGCTGGTCGAGCCGCTGCTCGGCGGCGTCTACGCGGGCCGCGCCGAGGAGATCTCGCTGCGCGCCGCCGTGCCGCAGCTGCTGTCGATCGCGCGTGACGGCGGCTCGCTGGTCGCGGGGGTGCACGAGCTGGCCTCGCGGCCGAAGGTGGTCGGCACCCCGGTGTTCCAGGGCCTGCGCGGCGGTCTCGGTACGCTGCCCGGCGCGGTCGCCGCGGCCTGTATCCGGGCGGGGGTGGACCTGCGCACCGACGCCCCGGTGGACGAGCTGCGCCGCACCCCCGACGGCTGGCGGGTGGTGACCGGCGGCGAGGTGCTGCACGCGGACGCCGTGGTGCTGGCCGTCCCGGCGCCCGCCGCGGCCCGGCTGCTGCGCGAGGACGCCCCGGCGGCCGCCACCGAGCTGGACGCCGTCGAGTACGCGGGCATGGCCCTGGTCACCCTGGCCTTCCGCCGCGCCGACCTGGCCGAGCCGCCGAGCGGCAGCGGCTTCCTGGTGCCGCCGGTGGACGGGCGGCAGATCAAGGCGTCGACCTTCTCCTCGAACAAGTGGGGCTGGCTGGAGCGCTCCGCGCCGGACGCGTTCCTGCTGCGCACCTCGCTGGGCCGGTACCGCGAGGAGGAGGCGCTGGGGCTGCCGGACGAGGAGCTGGTGGCGCGGTCGCTGGCGGACCTCAGGGAGGCGATCGGGCTGACCGCCCGGCCGTACGACACCTTCGTCTCGCGGTTCTCGGCCGGTCTGCCGCAGTACCCGGTGGGGCACCTGGACCGGGTGGCCCGGGTGCGGGCGGCGGCGGGGCGGGTGGGCAAGCTGGCGCTGTGCGGCGCCGCGTACGACGGGGTGGGCATTCCGGCGTGCATCGGTTCGGCGGCCGCCGCCGCGGCCGCCGTCGACAGACTGCTGACCCCGGCGACCGGGGAAGGTTCCACGGAGAGGACAATGGGCGCATGACTGAGAGCGTTGAGCGGGAGCCGGAGCAGCGGCCCGAGAAGAAGAAGGCGCGCGACCTGAACCAGGTCATCCGCTACACCATGTGGTCGGTGTTCAAGCTCAAGGGCGGCCTGCCCGAGGACCGCACCGCCCTGGCCGCCGAGGTGGACGAGCTGTTCGCGCAGCTGGACGCCAAGGACGTGACCGTGCGCGGTACGTACGACGTCTCCGGTCTGCGCGCGGACGCCGACATCCTGGTCTGGTGGCACGCCGCCGACTCGGACGACCTCCAGGAGGCGTACAACCGCTTCCGCCGCACCGGCCTCGGCCGGCTGCTGGAGCCGGTCTGGTCGAACATGGCGCTGCACCGCCCGGCCGAGTTCAACAAGTCGCACATCCCGGCCTTCCTGGCCGACGAGCGCCCGCGCGACTACGTCTGCGTGTACCCGTTCGTCCGCTCCTACGAGTGGTACCTGCTGCCGGACGCCGAGCGGCGCGCGATGCTCGCCGAGCACGGCCAGATGGCGCGCGGCTACCCGGACGTGCGGGCCAACACGGTGGCCTCGTTCGCGCTCGGCGACTACGAGTGGCTGCTCGCCTTCGAGGCGGACGAGCTGCACCGGATCGTCGACCTGATGCGCGACCTGCGCCCCTCCCGGGCCCGGCTGCACGTCCGCGAGGAGGTGCCGTTCTTCACCGGGCGCCGCAAGCCGGTGAGCGAGCTGCTGAACGGCCTGGTCTGAGCGGCCCACGGCTCCCGGAGGCCGGTTCCCCCGTGTCACACAGGGGAACCGGCCTCTGTGCCGTCGCGGTCCGGTCGCGGACCGGCGAACTCGCGCAGCACGGAGGTGTAGTGGTCGCCGAGGCCGACCCGGGTGACGTCGCGGAGCCGGTACTTGGTCGGCTCCGGGTACCAGCGGGCCTCGGTGTCGACCTCGTGCAGCCGCAGTGAGCGGGGGCGCAGCCCGGTGACGGTGCCGACCCGGCAGACGTCCGGATCCAGGTGTTCGGTGTGCAGGGTGATCAGGCCGTACTCGGCGCAGGCGGCGGTGAGCAGCCCGGGCAGGTCGTCCAGCGGCAGGTCGGCGCCGGGCGGGCGGACCGGCCACAGGCCGCGGCGGCGCAGCGCCCGTACGGTCAGGCCCTCCTCGCCGCCCCGGTCACGGACCTTGCGCAGGCCGGCGGTGCGGACGGCGCTCCAGCCGTCGAGGCGGTGGTCCGTGCAGGTGGCGAGCAGGGTCCAGACCGGGCCGGTGCCGAGGACGAAGCCCTCCAGCCGGTCCGCGCCGGGGAGGGTCCGGTGCAGTCGGACGAGCCGGCCCTCGGCCCGGGCGCGGTCGAGTACGGCGTGGTGGTGCTGGTCCATGGGCGGGAGTCTGCCCTGGTGGGAGGGGTCGGCGCAGCCGGTTTTCCCGGCTGTTGGCCGCGGCCCTAGCCGCGGTGCGGGCGCAGGGCGGCGCGGAGCCGGGCGTCGGGCAGGGCGGCGGGGCCGTTCATGGCGACGGCGGTGAGCAGTTCGCGTTCCTCGTCGTCGGCCAGGCCGCGCTGGCGGGCCGGGCGGACCTCGCGCAGCACCTCCTGCCCGATCGGGGAGGCCCAGCGGGTGTACGGGTAGACGTCGACGCGGGCCATCAGCAGGGTGCCGGAGGTGAGCACCAGCGGCAGCGAGAACCAGGCGAGCGGGGCGAGGGTGTCACCGCCGGTGAAGCCGTCGAGGGCCAGCGAGGCGGCCAGCAGGAGCAGTGACAGCAGCAGCGCGTGCCGGACCTGCCGGATCACCACCACGGTGTTGCGCTGCACCAGGGCCGGGGTGGCCAGGCCGGCCAAGGCGAGCCGGGCGCCGATCTCCAGCACGTTGGGGTGCTCGGCGACCGCCTGGCGCAGCTCGTCGGTGCGGCACTGGCCCTCGGGGCCGACGGTGGCGATGACCGCCCGCTCCAGGCGGCTGCGGCCCCTGGGGTCGACCACGGTGGTCCAGCCGGTGTGCGCCAGGTGGAGCCGTCCGCGGCCGGCCATCAGGACGAGGGCGAGTTCGACCACCCGGCCCGGGCCGCCGGCCAGGTAGGCGGTCTCGTACAGGCCGATGCCCACGGCTTCGGGGGGCCGCAGGCCGCTCTGGTCGGCGAGGGCGTCGGCGGTGGCGGTCATCCGGACCAGTCGGACGCAGGACAGGACAGCCGCGACACAGGCCGGTATGAGGAACAGCAACCACATGGGCTTGTTGTATGCCTGTGCCGACTGCGCGCGGAACGCCTTCCCGGTTCGCGATACCGAACTGTGACTTCCGCCGGGTGCCGCCGGAGTCAGGAGCCGCAGCCGCCACCGCCGCAGCTCGACCCGCAGCTGGAGGACGACGAGGAGCCGCAACTCGACGAGCTGGAGCCGCAGCTGGAGGAAGAGGAGCCGCAGCTCGACGAGGAGGACCCGCAGCCGGACGAGCCGCAGCCGGACCCGGAGGAGCCGGAGGAACCGGAGTCGGAGGAGCCGCACCAGGCGGCGGAGCCGCCGTCGGAGCCGGAGGAGCAGGAGGAGGACGAGGACGAGGACGAGGAGGTCGCGGAGCCGTTCGCGGCGGTGGCCTGCCGGAAGAACTCCTCGTCGTCGGTCGACGCGGCCAGCATCGCGGCCTCCAGCTCCGGCTCCCCCAGCCCGGCGGCGGCCAGGCCGCCGAGCGCGAGCGCGCCCAGCAGCGCGCCGCCGGCCAGCCGCGGCGACACCCCGGCATTGGGCTTCCACGGCCCCTGCATCAGGGACAGCTGGCGCTGCCCGGCCGGGGTGATCCGGCTCTTGACGAGCGGGGTGACGAGCAGCGAGACGACGCCCACGATCAGCAGGATGACCGGGATCCAGAGCTTCGGGCGCTCGTGGCCGGCGGCGCCGTCGTCGAGCAGCGGGGCGGCCACCATGGAGGCCGCCACCAGGAGCAGCGCGAGCCAGAGCAGCCGGCGGGCGGTGCGGGCCCGCCGCAGCCGCTCGGGGCGGCGCATCAGGCCGCGGTCGGCGAGCCGGTCGCCGATCTCCTGGACGGCGGTGGAGCGCATCACGGTGCGGCGCAGCGGGCCGAGCTGACGGCTCCCGGTCGGTCCGACGGCGTCCTGGACCGCCTTGTCGACGGCGTCGTACGGCTTGGCACCGGTGAGCGTGACCAGGCCGGAGCGGCTGACCACGGCCTGCTCACTCATGTGCATCCGGACCAGGGCGGTGTCGAACACCCGCGCCGGCCCGCCGGACAGGAACGCGGTGTCGAGCAGCGGCAGGCCGCGGCCGGGCAGGCCCTTGGCGTACCGGACCTGGCCGATGCGCTGCCGGGTCCGGACCGCGTGGACCGCGGCGGCCGCCAGCAGGACGGCCGGGACGATGAAGTAGCTGTTGTGCCACATGGGCGGTTCCCCCCGAGGTGGTGATGGTTCGTCAGGGCCCGGTGGCCCCGCGGTCGCCGACGGCCGGCCGGGTGTCCGACAGTCGACGGCTACCGGCTACCGGCTACCGGCTACCGGCTACCGGCGCAGGGCCCGGCGCAGGCGGGTGAGCGGGCCCGGCGGTCGTACGGGGGCCGGGTGGAGCCACTGCTCCAGGGCCCGGCGGTGGTCGGCGGCGAGCGGGCCGCCGTCGGTGAGCACCCACTGCGCGAAGGCCCGGGCGTCGGCCCGGTAGCCGCCGGTCTGCGGGTGGGAGCGGGCGTAGTCGAGGAAGAGCGGCCCGTACCCCGCCCCGAGCGTACGGGGCAGGTCGGGGGCCACCTTGGCGGTGGTGTCCCGCCGCTTGGCGGCCAGGCCGGTGGACTGGGCGCGGACCTGGCGTTCGTCGAAGCCGGGCGGGACGGGGCCGCCGGCCACCAGGGCGGCCAGCAGCTCCTCCTGGCGCCGGGCCAGGCGCCGCCGGGCGGCGGCGAGGTCCTGGTCGGCGGTGTCCCGCGCGGTCCCGGTCAGGTCGGTCATCGTCGGGTGCTCCCCTCCAGCACCCGGCGGATGGCGTCCAGTTCACCGGCCAGCTCGCTGGGCGGCGGGAAGTTGGCGTCCCGCTCCAGCAGGACCCCGGGCGGCGCGGTCCGCGCGCACAGCTCGGCCAGCACCTCCAGCACCGGCTCGGTGACGGGGTGGGCGTGGGTGTCGTGCCAGACGCCGTCGACCAGGGTGCCGCCCGCGACGTGGACGTAGGCGAGCGCCTCCAGCGGCAGGCGGTCGAGCTCGGCGGCCGGGTCGATGCCGAGGTTGACCCGGTTGGTGTGCAGGTTGGCGACGTCGATCAGCAGCCGGACGCCGGTGCGCTCGACCAGCTCGGCGAGGAACTGGCCCTCGGTGAACTCGTCGTCCGGCCAGGCGAGCTGGGCGGCGATGTTCTCCAGGGCGAGCGGCACCGGCAGCTGGTCCTGGGCGATCCGGACGTTCTCGGCGATCACCCGCAGCGAGTCCCGGGTGCGGGGGACGGGCAGCAGGTGGCCGGCCTCCAGGCCGCCGGCCCGGACGAACGCCAGGTGCTCGGTGACCAGCGGGGAGCCGAGCGCCAGCGCGGCCTCGGCGAGCCGGGCGAGGCGGGCGGGGTCGGGCAGGTCGGCGCCGCCGAGGCCGAGGCCGACGCCGTGCGGGACGACGGTGACGCCGCGTCCGCGCAGGACGGTCAGGGAGTCGGGCAGGTGGTCGGCGCAGATGTTCTCGGCGACCACCTCGACCCAGTCCAGGCCGGGCTGGCGCTCGACCACGGTGTCGATCTCGCCGCGCCAGCCGAGGCCGACGCCCAGGCGGGGCGCGGCGTCCCGGGAGGCGGTGTCCCGGGGCGCGGTCGCCAGCGGTGCGGCGTCCTGGGGCGCGGTGGCCAGGGCAGGGGAAGTCATCGGTTTCGCCCCCTTCGGAGGGCCGGGTGGGAGGGCCGTCGACCGGTGCGGCGTCGTCGCCGGACCCGTGCGGCCGTGTTGCTGAGGATGTCCCCGGGTGGGGTGGCTGCCAAGCCTCACCCGGTCTTCTCAGAGCATTATTTGAGCATGTCGTTCCGGTCGTGAGGGACTTGGGTCCCGAGCCCGGGCCGTCCCCCGCAGGTGGGGGTGCCCTCCGGCGGATAAATCGGAGGCGCCGGGCGGGTGGGCGCGGCTAGCGTGGGAATCCATGACTTCTTCGAATTCCTCCCCCCTGACGATCCGGGACTTCCGCCCCGAGGACGCCGAGGCCGTGGCCGCGGCCCACCGGGCCGGGCGCGAGCACCTGGTGCTCTCCGCCGAGACCCTGCTCTGGCTGAACGGCCGGCCGAGCCCCGAGGAGCACTTCCGCACCTTCGTCGCCGAGCTGGACGGCCGGGTGGTCGGCGCGGTGCGCTGCGGGGTGGTGCTCGGGACGTCGGTCGCGGGTGTCGGCTACGCCAACGGCAGTGTGCTGCCCGGGTTCCGGCGGCGCGGCGCGGCCACCGCGCTGCTGGCCGCGGCCGAACGGCACCTGGCCGGGCACGGGGTGACGGAACTGCACACCTGGATGGACGACGAGCCCGCCTCGGTGGCCTTCGCCACCGCCCGGGGGTACCGGCTCGGGCGCACCATGCAGTTCGCCGGACGGGACCTGGCGCTGCCGCTGCCGCCGGCGTCCGTACTGCCGCCCGGCGTCGAGCTGCGCCCGGCCGCGGACTGGGCGGCCGACCCGCACCCGGTGTTCCTGGTCGAGGCGGACGCCATCCTGGACGAGCCCGGCAGCGAGGTGCCGATGGACGCCCTGGAGTACGAGGACTGGCTGCGCGACGACTGGAACCGGCCGGACCGGGACCTGGCCCTGAGCGTCGTCGCCGTGGTGGACGGCCGGCCGGCCGCGTTCAGCATGGCGCAGACCGACGGGGTGGACCGCTACTGGTCCGCGTTCACCGCCTGCCACCGGGAGTTCCGCGGCCGCGGGCTGACCAAGTCGGCCAAGCTGGAGTCCCTGCGGCTCGCCGCCGCGGCGGGCCTCCGGCACGCGTACACCAGCAACGACACGACCAACGGGCCGATGCTGGCGATCAACGCCTGGCTGGGCTACGAGCGCTGCGCGGCGGAGCGCAAGGGGATCAAGCGGCTGGGGCGGCCGTCGGAGCAGGGGGCCTGACGCCGCCGGGCCGCGTCCCCGGACGCGGCCCGCGCCCGCACCTGTGGCCGTGCCCGTTTCGCCCCCGGTTTCGCAGTGGCGGGGGCCGGGCCACTTCGGCCAGATGTGGTCCAGACCACGTGGGACGAATCGGGACAGCCCGGGCTGCTTCGGGCGCGAAGTGGCTTGAACTGTAATGGTTTTGCTCCACTCCTGTCACGACCTGGGCATAATCGCGCACATGACGATCAGCCGTGCGAACGTGAGCGCGATTGCCGAGGACCTGTACGTGTGGCTCCCGCCGAAGCGGGGGTGGGGCCTGGCCAACTGCGGCCTGCTGGCCTCGGAGACCACCGCGCTCTGGATCGACACGCCGTACGACCCCTCGATGGCCGGGGAGTTCCTCGCCGCGAGCCGGCGGCTGCTGCCGGACGGGGTCGGGGTCGACCGGGTGGTCGTCACCCACGCCAACGGGGACCACCTGTGGGGCGCCGGGGTGCTGCCGGACGCCGAGGTGATCGCCACCCGCGAGGCGCTGGAGCACATCCACTGGGAGCCCACCCCGCAGCAGCAGCACGCGCTGGTCACCAACAGCGACCCGGACTCGCCGCTCGGCGGCTACCTGAAGGAGCACTTCGGGCAGTTCGACTGGTCCGGCACCGAGCCGGTGCGCCCCGACACCGTCTTCACCGGCGAGCTGGAACTGACCGTCGGCCGCTACCCGGTGCGGATCACCAGCCTGCCCGCCGCCCACACCGGCGGCGACCTGCTGGTCCACCTCCCGCACCAGCGCGCGGTGTTCACCGGCGACGTGATCTTCTCCTCGACGCCCGAGCAGCCCGGCGACCACCCCTCGCACTGGGCCGGACCGCTGGAGAACGTCATCGGCGCCTGCGAGCAGGCCCTGGCCACCGGCGCGGAGATCTTCGTCCCCGGCCACGGCCCGGTGCTCGACCGCGACGGCGTCCGCGAGCACATCGGCTACCTCGCCTACGTCCGCGAGCGCGCCCACGCCCTGCACGCCGCCGGGATACCCGCGCTGGACGCCGCCCGGCGGGTGATAGCCGAGCAGCGCCACCCCGAACTCGGCCTGCCCGAGCGGCTGGTGATCACCGTCGCGGCCGAGTACCGGCACCTGGACGGCTCGGCGGCCCCCGGCGCCCTGGAGGCCCTGGGCCAGGTCGCCCTGGTGGCCCGGGAACTGGCCGAGGACGAGGCCCGCGCCCAGCGCCCGCGCACCGCCCGGCCCTGACCCCGCCAGGGCCCGGCACCGCCCGATCCTGATCCCGTCCGGGCCCGCCCCCCGGTCGTCCCGGCCGCACCACCCGGTCCACCCCGCAAGCACCCCCGAGGACTTCGATGACGCAGATCGCGCTGATCGTCCTGGCGCTGGTCGCCGCCGCGGCCGCGGCCGTGCTCGCCCGCGGCCGGGCCGTCGCCGTCACCCGGGCGACGACCGCCGAGACCGCGCTCGGCCGGGGCGAGGAGCGCGCCCGGACCGCCGAGGGCCGGCTCGCCCGCGCGGAGCAGCAGCAGCGCGACGCGCAGGAGGCCGCCCGGCGCTCCGCCGAGGAGGCCCGGCGGGCGGAGGAGCGCACCCGGGCCGCCGAGGACAGCGTCCGCGAGGCGCAGGAGGCGGCCCGGCAGGCGCAGGACACCGTCCGGGACGCCATGCAGCAGGGCTCCGCCGCGACCGCCCGGGCCGAGCAGGCCGAGCGCGCGCTCGCCGAGGCCGAGGCGCGCGGCACCGCGCTGCTCGCCGAGATCGGCCACCTCGCCCAGGAGCGGGTCGCCGCCACCGCCGTACGCCTCACCCACGGCAACGCCCCGCTGGTCGGCCCGCTGGACCCGCAGGCCGTCGGCCCGGAGGCGGTCCGGGCGCTGCAGGGCGTCCTGGACGCCGCCCAGGCCGCCCTCGCCGACGAGCGCGAGCGGGTGGACGCCGCCGCCCGCGCCGCCATGCGCGGCGCCACCTCCCGGATCCAGACCCTGCTGTACCAGATCCAGAGCCTGGTCCAGCAGCTCCAGCACGAGAACGACGACCCCCGGCTGCTGGAGGTCGACTTCCGCAACGAGGTCGCGCTGCGCCGGATCCAGACCATCGCGGTGCTCTGCGAGGCCTGGCCGGGACTGGCCCGCACCGACTCGCCGCTCGCCGAGGTGGTCGTCGGCGCGCTCTCCCGGGTGCCCGGCTACGCCCGGATCAAGGTCGCCAACCACCTGCGCGAGCAGCGCCTCGCCGTGGTCGCCCGGGCCGCCGAGCCGATCGCCGTCACCATCGCCGAGCTGCTCGCCAACGCCACCGCCTGCTCCCATCCGGAGACCGACGTCCCGGTCACCGTCCAGCAGGGCGGCCGCGGCGCGCTGGTGATCATCGACGACAGCGGCATCGGCATGGACGAGGACCAGCTGCGCCGTGCCCGCCGGCTGCTGGCCGGCCCGCCCGACATGCTGCTCACCGAGCTCGGCAACCCGCCCAAGACCGGCTTCGCGGTGATCGGCAAGCTGGCCCGCCAGTACGGCTTCTCCTGTCACATCGAGCCCTCGCCGTACGGCGGCATGCGGACCATCCTGCGCATCCCGGCCGCGCTGGTGACCGTCGTGGACGACGAGCAGCCGCTGTCGGTGCTCACCCCGCTGCCGCTGCGGGCCGGCTCCGGCCCGGCCCCGGCGCCCACCGTCGCGGCCGTCCCGCCGATGCGCGACGCGGACGAGCAGGACGGCCCGCGGCTCGCCGACCGCCACAACCAGCCGGGCCCGCACCCGGCCCCGGCCATCCGCGTGGTGCCCGACCCGGTCGCGGAGGGCCCGGTCGCGGACGGCCCGGCGGGGGAGGGCCAGGCGGGTGCGTCCGTCCCGGCCGAGCCCGGCCCGGACGCCCCCGCGACGGACACCCCCTCGACGGACGCGTCCGCGGCCGACGACGGCACCGGCCTGCCGACCCGGCGCCGCCGCCGTCCGCTGGCCGCCGAGCAGCCCGCCGCCGTACGGCCGGCCGCCGCCAAGCCCGCCCCCGCCCGCGCGGCCGCGCGCACCCCCGAGCAGGCCGCCGCCCACTGGCAGGCGCTGCAGCAGGGCACCGACTCCGGCCGGGCCGCCGTGGCCCGGGCCGAGCGCGAGGAGGCCGCCGGCTCCGCACCCGGCCGGACCGCCCCCGGAAACAGCGACAGCACCACCGGTACGACCGCCACCACCCCCGGCGACACCACCGCCGACCGCGACCCCGGTGACCCGAGCACCGGTCCGACCTCAGAAGGAGCCGAGCAGTGAGCAGCACGCCCAGCCCGACCGCCACCGACGAGATCTCGTGGGTGCTGACCCCGCTGCTGGAGCTCCCGGGGGTGCTGCACGCCGTCATCGCCACCGGGGACGGCCTGGTCGAGGGAGCCTCGGACGGCCTGGAGCGCGCCTCGGCCGAGCGGGTCGCCGCGATGACCGCCACCGTGCACGCCGCCGCCCGGGCCTTCACCGCCGCGTTCACCGACGTCGAGCGGCCCCGGCTGGCCCAGACCGTGGTGGAGTCCGACCTCGGCTACGCCGTCGTGGTGCCCGCCGGGGAGAACACCTCGCTCGCCGTCTTCACCTCGCCGGACGCCCAACTCGGCAACGTCGCCTACCAGATGCAGCTGCAGGTCGCCGCCCTCGGTCGCGCGCTCGCGAGCCCGACCCGGCGGCAGGACGACGACGTCCGGTCATGACCGCCGTCCCCCGCAGGCGGATGGTGCCCGCCTACCTGGCCACCGGCGGCCGCAGCCGCCCCGGCACCAAGGGCTTCGAGCGGCTGACCGTGCTGTTCGCCGACCGCGCGGACCCGCCGGAGGCGCTCGACCCCGAACACCGCCGGCTCTGGGAACTGCTGCGCCCCGGCGCGCTGACCGTGGTGGAGGCCGCCGCGCACCTGAGCCTGCCGGTCAGCGCCACCGTCTTCCTCGCGGCCGACCTGGTCGAGGCGGGCTGCCTGCACGCCCGCGCGCCGATCCCGCGCGCCCAGCAGACCGACCGCTCCATCGTCGAGAGGCTCCTCGTTGGACTCCGTGCGCTCCGGTGACCCGGCCGCCCGGCCGGAACCGGAAGACCAGAGCCGGGTGGGCTACCTGCCCGACCAGGACCAGACGCTGATGAAACTGGTGGTGGCCGGCCCGTTCGGGGTCGGCAAGACCACCCTCATCCGGACCCTCTCCGAGATCGCCACCCTGCACACCGAGGAGGCGATGACCGAGACCGGCCGCCCGGTGGACGACCTGGCGGGCGTACCCGGGAAGTCCACCACCACCGTCGCCGTCGACTTCGGCCGGCTCACCCTGCCCGGCAACGTGGTGCTCTACATGTTCGGCACCCCCGGCCAGCGCCGCTTCTTCCCGCTCTGGCAGGACATCGCCCGCGGCGCGGTGGGCGCCCTGGTGCTCGCCGACACCCGCCGGCTGGCCGACTCCTTCGAGATCATGGACATGGTCGAGGAGCAGGGCCTGCCGTACGCCGTCGCCGTCAACCGCTTCCCGGACGCGCCGGACCACCCGGTCGAGGTGCTGCGCACCCACCTGGACCTGCACGCCGCCACCCCGCTGCTGCTCTGCGACGCGCGCGAGCGCGACAGCAGCCTGGACGCGCTGATCGCGCTGGCCGAGCACGTCCTGGAGGCCCTGCCCGCCGCCCCCGACGGCCCGGACCCCGCCGGCCCGGACCCCGTCACCTCGGACCCCGCCACCCCGGAGCAGCCGTGACCGTCGAGTCCCGCCCGACCCCGATCCACGGCCCGGTCTTCGCCGCCGACCCCCAGCTGGTCTACGAGCGGCTGCGGCGGCACGGCGCGGTCGCCCCGGTGGAGATCGCGCCCGGCGTCGAGGCCCTGCTGGTCACCGACTACCAGGCCGCGCTGGACCTGCTGCGCGACACCGACACCTTCTCCAAGGACTCCCGGGCCTGGCAGCGGACCGTCCCGCCGGACTCCCCGCTGCTGCCGGTGCTCGGCTACCGCCCGACCGCGCTGTTCAGCGACGGCGAGACCCACGCGCGCTACCGGGCGGTGATCACAGACGCCCTCGCGCTGTTCGAACCGCACCGGCTCCAGCGCCAGGTCGCCGAGACCGCGCACCGGCTGATCGACCGCTTCGCCGCCGTCGGGCACGCCGACCTGATCGCCGAGTACGCCCGCCGGCTGCCCGCCTTCGCGCTCACCACCTGGTTCGGCGTGCCGCAGGAGCAGCGCGAGGAGGTGGTGGACGCGATCACCGGGCTGATCGAGTCCACCGCCCGGGCCGGCGCCTCGTACGGGAAGCTCCTGGCGGTGGTCACCGCGATGGTCGCCGAGCGCCGCGAGCGCCCCCGGCACGACCTCACCTCGATGTACGTCACCCACCCGGTCGGGCTGGACGACGACGAGGTGATCCGGCAGATCACCCTGACCCTGATCGCCGGGCACGAGCCGACCACCAACCTGATCGGCAACGCCCTGCTGCGCCTGCTCACCGACGCCCGCTACGCCGGCTCGCTGTTCGGCGGGGCGATGACCGCCCACCAGGCGATCGACGAGGTGCTCTGGCACGAGCCGCCGATGGCCAACCTCTCGGCCCACTACCCGCGGTACGACATCACCTTCCACGGCCGCGAGATCAAGGCGGGCACGCTGGTGCTGGTCTCGTACGCGGCCGCCAACTCCCAGGCCGCGCCGCCCACCGACGGCGGCGGGCTGCGCAGCGGCGAGAGCGCCCACCTGGCCTGGGCGGCCGGCCCGCACGCCTGCCCGGCCCGGGACCCGGCCCTGCTGATCGCGATCACCGCCATCGAGCAGCTGGGCAGCCGCCTCAGCGACCTCGAACTGTCCACCCCCGCCGAGGACCTGCTCTGGCGCCCGGGCCCGTTCCACCGGGCCCTGACGCACCTCCCGGTCCGCTTCGCACCGGTCGAGGGGTAGGCCCGGACGGGCCCGGACGGCGCGGAGGCCCGGACACTGTACGTGTC
>NZ_JBHUAL010000209.1:0-17271 GCF_042789775.1 Kitasatospora sp. NPDC056800
TCGCCGTCTATTCGATATCCCCACACGCCTATGGGCCCCGCGCACCCGGGGTGCGCGGGGCCCTTCGGACGAGCCTGTACGAGGCAGGCAGGTCAGATCGTCAATTACTTGATGATCTTGGTGACCTGGCCGGCGCCGACGGTGCGGCCACCCTCACGGATGGCGAACTTCAGGCCCTCCTCCATGGCGATCGGCTGGATCAGCGCGACCGTCATGGCGGTGTTGTCGCCCGGCATGACCATCTCGGTGCCCTCGGGGAGGGTCACGACGCCGGTCACGTCCGTGGTACGGAAGTAGAACTGCGGGCGGTAGTTGTTGAAGAAGGGGGTGTGACGGCCACCCTCGTCCTTCGACAGGATGTACGACTGGGCCTCGAAGTCGGTGTGCGGCGTGACCGAACCCGGCTTGATGATGACCTGGCCGCGCTCGACGTCCTCGCGCTTGATGCCACGGAGCAGCAGACCGACGTTCTCACCGGCCTGGCCCTCGTCGAGCAGCTTGCGGAACATCTCGATGCCGGTGACCGTGGTGGTGGTCTTGGTCTCCTTGATGCCGATGATGTCGACAGTCTCGTTGACCTTGAGGATGCCGCGCTCGATGCGACCGGTGACGACGGTGCCACGACCGGTGATCGTGAAGACGTCCTCGATCGGCATCAGGAACGGCTGGTCCACGGCGCGGGCCGGGGTCGGGATGCTCTCGTCGACAGCCTTCATCAGGCCGAGGAGCTTCTGGCCCCACTCGGCGTCGCCCTCGAGGGCCTTCAGCGCGGAGACGCGGACGACCGGCAGGTCGTCGCCCGGGAACTCGTACTCGGAGAGCAGCTCACGGACCTCGAGCTCGACGAGCTCCAGGATCTCCTCGTCGTCCACCATGTCGGCCTTGTTCAGGGCGACAACGATGTACGGAACGCCGACCTGGCGGGCCAGGAGGACGTGCTCCTTGGTCTGCGGCATCGGGCCGTCGGTGGCGGCGACCACCAGGATGGCGCCGTCCATCTGGGCGGCACCGGTGATCATGTTCTTGATGTAGTCGGCGTGACCCGGGCAGTCAACGTGCGCGTAGTGACGGTCCTCGGTCTGGTACTCGACGTGCGCGATCGAGATGGTGATACCGCGCTGACGCTCCTCCGGGGCCTTGTCGATCTGGTCGAACGGCGTGAAGGGGTTCAGGTCCGGGTACGCGTCGTGCAGCACCTTGGTGATGGCCGCGGTCAGCGTGGTCTTGCCGTGGTCGATGTGACCGATGGTGCCGATGTTGACGTGGGGCTTCGTCCGCTCGAACTTCGCCTTCGCCACTGAGTCCTCCTGAGGACAGTTCCTGTACGCCGTGCTGACGCCAGTTGGTCTTTGATCGGTTTTGGTGCGGGTTGCCCGGAGGACATCCCGTGCCGTCCCGCTGGTGGGGGGGCCGGAGGCTCCCGGGAGGATCCGACCGGATCCTCCCGAGACGCCTCCGAATAGCCTAAGGCTTCGTAATCGTCCCGATTATCGGGACGTCACTCGCCCTTGGCCTTGGCGATGATGTCGTCCGCCACGTTCTTCGGAACCTCGGCGTACGAGTCGAACTGCATCGAGTAGCTCGCGCGACCAGAGGTCTTGCTGCGCAGGTCACCGACGTAGCCGAACATCTCGGAGAGGGGCACCAGCGCCGTGACGACGCGGGCACCGTGACGCTCGTCCATGGACCGGATCTGGCCACGGCGAGAGTTGATGTCGCCGATCACGTCGCCCATGTAGTCCTCGGGCGTGGTGACCTCGACGGCCATCATCGGCTCGAGGAGGACCGGCTTGGCCTTCCTCGCGCCTTCCTTGAAGGCCATCGAGCCGGCGATCTTGAACGCGAGCTCGGAGGAGTCGACGTCGTGCGACTGGCCGTCCAGCAGGCTCACGCGGACACCCTGCAGCGGGTAGCCGGCGAGGATGCCGAACTCCATGGCCTCCTGGCAACCGGCGTCGACCGACGGGATGTACTCCCGCGGAACGCGGCCACCGGTGACCTTGTTGACGAACTCGTAGCCCTCGGCCTGCTCGAGCGGCTCGATCGCGATCTGCACCTTGGCGAACTGACCGGAACCACCGGTCTGCTTCTTGTGGGTGTAGTCGATGCGCTCGACCGCCTGGCGGATGGTCTCGCGGTACGCGACCTGCGGCTTGCCGACGTTGGCCTCGACCTTGAACTCACGGCGCATACGGTCGACCAGCACCTCGAGGTGCAGCTCGCCCATACCCGCGATGATGGTCTGGCCGGTCTCCTCGTCCGTGTTGACCTGGAAGGACGGGTCCTCCTCGGCGAGACGCTGGATGGCAACACCCAGCTTCTCCTGGTCACCCTTGGACTTGGGCTCGATCGCGACGCGGATGACCGGGGCCGGGAAGTCCATGGACTCCAGGATGACCGGGTTCTTCTCGTCGGACAGCGTCTCACCGGTGGTGGTCTGCTTCAGGCCCATGACGGCGATGATGTCGCCGGCGCCCACCGAGTCGATCTCCTCACGCTTGTTCGCGTGCATGCGGTAGATCTTGCCGATGCGCTCCTTCTTGCCCTTGACGGCGTTCAGCACCGAGGTGCCGGACTCCAGGCGGCCCGAGTAGACCCGGACGAAGGTGAGCTTGCCGAGGTGCGGGTCCGACATGATCTTGAACGCGAGCGCGGCGAGCGGCTCGTCGTCCGAGGCCTTGCGGGAGATCTTGACGCTGTCGTCGCCCGGCTTGGTGCCCTCGATGGACTCGATGTCCAGCGGGGACGGCAGGTACTTGACGACCGCGTCGAGCAGGGGCTGAACGCCCTTGTTCTTGAAGGCGGTACCGCAGAAGATCGGGGTGAAGTCCGAGTTCAGGGTGCCCTTGCGGATCGCGGCCTGCAGCAGCTCGACCGGGATCTCCTCGCCCTCGAGGGCGAGCTCCATGATCTCGTCGCTGACGTTCGAGACCGTGTCGATGAGCGCCTCGCGGTACTCGTCGGCCTGCTCCTGCAGCTCGGCCGGGATGTCGACGATGTCGTACATCTCGCCCTTGGCGGCCTCGGCGGACCAGACCAGCGCCTTCATGCGGACCAGGTCGACAACGCCCTGGAAGTCCGACTCGGCACCGATCGGGAGCTGCATGACCAGCGGGGTGGCGCCGAGGCGGTCCACGATGGTCTTGACGCAGAAGAAGAAGTTCGCGCCCGTGCGGTCCAGCTTGTTGATGAAGCAGATGCGCGGGACGCCGTAGCGGTCAGCCTGCCGCCACACGGTCTCGGACTGGGGCTCGACACCGGCGACACCGTCGAACACCGTCACGGCACCGTCGAGGACGCGCAGCGAACGCTCCACCTCGACGGTGAAGTCGACGTGACCCGGGGTGTCGATGATGTTGATGGTGTGGTCGGCGTCGTCGACCGTCCAGTGACAGGTCGTCGCGGCCGACGTGATCGTGATGCCGCGCTCCTGCTCCTGCTCCATCCAGTCCATGGTGGCAGCGCCATCGTGGACCTCACCGATCTTGTACGACACACCGGTGTAGAACAGGATCCGCTCGGTGGTGGTGGTCTTGCCCGCGTCGATGTGCGCCATGATCCCGATGTTGCGGACCTTGGCGAGGTCAAGGGAGGTTGCAGCCATTGTGGCTCGTTCTCTCTCTGTCTAGTGACGGGGTACGGACTACCAGCGGTAGTGCGCGAAGGCCTTGTTGGACTCGGCCATCTTGTGGGTGTCCTCGCGACGCTTCACGGAAGCGCCCAGGCCGTTGCTGGCGTCGAGGATCTCGTTCATCAGGCGCTCGGTCATGGTCTTCTCGCGACGGGCGCGGGAGTACCCGACCATCCAGCGCAGCGCCAGGGTGCTGGCGCGGCCCGGACGGACCTCGACCGGAACCTGGTAGGTCGCGCCACCGACACGGCGGGACTTGACCTCGAGGGCCGGCTTGACGTTCTCCAGCGCGCGCTTCAGCGTCACGACGGGGTCCGAGCCGGTCTTCTCACGGACGCCCTCGAGGGCGCCGTAGACGATCCGCTCAGCGGTGGAACGCTTGCCGTGCAGCAGGATCTTGTTGACCAGCTGGGTGACGACCGGGGAGCCGTAAACCGGGTCGATGATGACCGGGCGCTTCGGGGCGGGGCCCTTACGAGGCATTCTTACTTCTCCTTCTTGGCGCCGTAGCGGCTGCGAGCCTGCTTGCGGTTCTTGACACCCTGGGTGTCAAGCGAACCGCGGATGATCTTGTAGCGGACACCAGGAAGGTCCTTCACACGACCACCGCGCACCAGCACGATGGAGTGCTCCTGCAGGTTGTGGCCCTCGCCCGGGATGTAAGCGGTGACCTCGATCCCGCTGGTGAGGCGCACACGGGCGACCTTGCGGAGAGCCGAGTTCGGCTTCTTCGGGGTGGTCGTGTACACACGCGTGCAGACCCCACGGCGCTGCGGGGAACCCTTCAGCGCGGGAGTCTTGTTCTTCTCGACCTTGTCCTGCCGGCCCTTTCGGACCAGCTGCTGGATCGTAGGCACCGTTTCTCCGTTTTCTGTGTGCCAAGGCTTGGTGGAACTAACCTGCGGTGTCTCCCCTCACACACGGCCCCGTGGTCGACCCACGCGGTCGGGTGTGTTGGGCTTGTTACGACACGGAATCCCATGGCTGCTGTACAGCGACGGCGCTCTACGCGCGGGACGCTGGGAAGCGCTCCGGCTCGGCGCGGCGACCGGTGTGCATGCACGCACAAGGACCCGGGGACACCCCAGGCACAAGGTCAGAGCGTACCTAGCGCATCGGGCTCGGTCAAAACAAATGCAACGCCGCAGGTCGCGGGGCCGGCCCTCGAAACGGGACGGGAAACGACGAGGGCGGCACCCATACCACGGCCGAGAACCCCCCGCACGGCGAAACCCTACGCCTCCGCGCGGACGGCGGCGAGCGGGGCACTCCCGTCGTCGGCGCCGTCCCCGGACGTCCCGGCCGACGACACCTCGCCCTGCTGCTGGTCGGTCTCCTTCCGGTCCGACAGGGCGACGAGCAGCCCCAGCGCCGCCACGGCCACCCCGTACAGCAGCACGCAGGGCTGCCAGCCCACGAACGGCGGCGCCCAGTGGGCCGGGCTGATGAAGAACGACCCGCCGGTACCGACCGCCATGCGGCGCAGCGCCCAGACGAACGCCGCGAAGTCGGCCAGGGCCAGCGCGGCGGAGCAGAGCACCATCAGCCGACGCCAGGCGAAACCGCCCTGCGGCAGCCGCTCGTGGCAGATCGCGGCGCACACGATCGGCAGCCCGACGGCGAACGGCAGCAGGTAGCGGCCCTGCCAGATCATGCCGACCTTCTGCGCCTGCATGGCCTGGGCCACCAGCGGTATGACCACTATCCCGGCCAGGATCCCCAGGACGGCCAGGGAGTCCCTGAGCCGCGCGTAGCAGAGCGCGAGCAGCGACAGGAGGACCGCCACGCCGCACCACAGCAGCAGCGTCACGGCCGGGGGTTCGGCGTCCAGCCAGCCGAAGTAGCCGATCATCTGCTTCATGTACAGCAGACCGTTGTCGAAGGTCTGACGGGCCGCGGACAGCGGAGTGAAGCCGCTCGGGGCGTTGATGACCGAGTGGTCCGGGTGGGTCGAGGACCAGACGAGGGCCACGCCGGCCGAGACCGCGGTCAGAGCGCCCCAGACCCAGGTCGCCCGATGGCGCAGGATCGAACCCAGCACGTCCCGGCGCCCGAGCAGCAGCAGGGCGAAGAAGACCGCCCCGCTGCACCAGATCACGCCCAACGGCCGGATGCTGATCAGCACGGTCGCACCGATGCCGAGCCGGGCGACGCGGCGGCTCAGGAGCTGTGGGTCCGGGTTCATCAGCAGCGCCACGGCGGCGCTCCAGACCAGGATGCCCGCGGCGATCTCCGGGCCGCTCGGGTTGACCACACCGAACATGAACAGCGACATCGGGGTGGCGGCCGCCACCACTCCGAGGATGCCGAGGGAACGCCGACGCCACTCCGCCGCCGAGACCACCGCACTCGCCACCAGGGCGGCGCAGATCGCGGCCGAGATCAGGCGCATCAGGTAGAAGGCCGTCTTGCCGGGGAGCAGCAGGCTGGGCCAGCCGACGGCGAAGTAGTACGCCGGGTGGTAGCGGCCCGCCGACGTGGTCACCTCGGCCGTCCCGGAGCGCTGCTTGAGCGCAGGTGCGCAGTCGGCCGACTGCCAGGGCTTGAAGGCGTAGCAGGAGTGGGTCTCCGCCACGTCCTCGTAGATCCGCGGGAGCACCACCCCGCTCTCGGCCCAGTAGCTTTTGATCCCGCCGACCGTGTGCGGGGTCATGACCTCCTCGCCGTTGACCTGGCCGCGGGCGACCGCGCCGGCCCGGATGAGGTGCGCGGGTTCGTCCGGCGAACCGCCGATCGGAGTCGCCAGCGACCAGGACGCGCTCAGCGCGAACAGGATCGCGAACGCGACCGCCCACAGCCGCCGGGGCGAGGTCGCAAGCCGCTCGGCGATGCTCTTGACGGCAGTGATCATCATCTGGAAATGGGCCTTTGGGGTCGGTCCGAACTCGGCGTGCGGCACCATGGCCGGGCGTGGTGGGTGCTCGCATCGACGAGATGTAACAGGCAACGGTCAGCCATGGACGAGAAGACCGTACCGAACCGAGCCCTGAGGGACTAATGGCACCCTCCCGATGGCGGTCTCCGAGCCCGGCGGGCCCGGTGCGGTCCACCGGCGACGAGGGACGGTACCCAACAGGTTCAGACGGTACCCAGCGGGATCACCAAGGTCCAGAGCGTACCGCCCGGACCTCCGACCAGCAGGCCGGACACGGGCCGCCGCGGGGCCACCGGACCGGGCCGGCCTCAGGCGAGGCCGATGAGGATCATCAAGGTCCAGAACGCGCAGCCCAGGTAGCCGATGACCAGGCCGAGGACGGCCGCCCAGTCGCCGTCCATGTTGCGGCGGCGGATCTCCGCACGGGCGATGTGGCCGGTGACCACGGCGGGGGCGGAGAGGCCGACCAGGCCGGCCACCAGGGAGACCACGGCGAGCACGTTGGTCTGGCGGGCCTGGGGCGGCGGCGGGACCGGCATGAAGGTGGCCGGAACGGGCGTGGCCACGGTGGGCGACGGCGCCGTCATCGGCCCCGAGGGCAGGTCGGCCACCAGCACGGCCAGCTGGCCGTAGGTCTGCGCGGCGGCCACCGCCTCGTGGCGCTGCTCGTACTCCTGGACGGTGAGCCGCCCCTCGGCGAACGCGGCCTTGAGCACGTCGAGGGTGCGGTCCCGGTCCGCGTGGCCCGCCCTCATCGCGGCCTGCGACGCCACCGCGGGCGCGGGCGCCGGCTGCCAGCCACCCGCCGGCAGCTTGCCGGGCGGATAGCCGGAACCGGGCTCGCCCCATGGTTGTACGGACATCCGCCACCTCCCGGTAGCGCGGTACCCCCGCGCACGTCACTGCTCCCTCATAGTGCAGGACGAACGGCCGAACTGAGTAGTTGCCAAATCGGCCCAGTAGCCGCCGAGAAGACGATTTCGCGTGGCGTTCCTCACGCGTTCGGCGGACACGCTCAGGGGATGCTCAACTCGGGCGACAGGCTGTTCGAGCAATGACAGGCTGAGCCCGGAGAGACCCGCACCACGACGACGTCCACCACCACGAGCAGAGAAGGCCGCCATGCAGGCGTCAGCGCCGCCGTCCCCCGACCTCTCCGGGCCGGGAACCCCGTCCGCCGTCAGCATCCAGGGGCTCTGGAAGCACTTCGGCCCCCAGGCCGCGGTGGCCGGGCTGAGCCTGGAGCTGCCGGCCGGGGCGTTCATCGGCCTGGTCGGGCCGAACGGTGCCGGCAAGACCACCACGCTGTCGATGGTCACGGGGCTGCTCCGGCCCGACCAGGGCACCGTCCTGGTGCACGGCGCCGACGTGTGGGCGGACCCGGTCACGGTCAAGGCCCGGATCGGCATCCTGCCCGAGGGCCTGCGGATGTTCGAGCGGCTCAGCGGGCGCGAGCTGCTCCAGTACACCGGGCGGCTGCGCGGTCTGCCCGGCGCCGAGGTGGACCGGCGGGCCGAGGAGCTGCTGGCCGTCCTGGACCTCGGCCGGGACGCCGACAAGCTGGTCGCCGACTACTCCACCGGCATGCGCAAGAAGATCGGCCTGGCCGCCGCGCTGCTGCACAACCCGGACGTGCTGTTCCTGGACGAGCCCTTCGAGGGCGTCGACCCGGTCTCCGCCCAGACCATCCGCGGCGTGCTCAAGCGGTACGCCGCGGCCGGCTCCACGGTGATCTTCTCCAGCCACGTGATGGAACTGGTCGAGCAGCTCTGCGACTGGGTCGCGGTGGTCAACGCCGGGCAGGTGATAGCCCAGGGGCCGCTGGACTCCGTCCGGGGCGGGCGCAGCCTGCACGAGGCCTTCCTGGAGCTGATCGGCGTCCGCGAGGACGACGGGCAGGCGCTCGGCTGGCTCGGCGGCGGGCAGGCCGGGGGCACCCTGTGAACAATGCCCCGGTGCCCGACGGGCGGACGGTGGTCCGTGCCCTGGTGGCGCTCAAGCTGCGGCTGCTGCGCAACGGGCTGCGGCGCAGCCCCGGCCGGACCACCGTCTACGTGATCGGCGGCGTCGCGGGCCTGGCCCTCGCGGCCGGCGTCGCCGTCGCCATGACCGCGCTGAACGGGCGCTACGCGGGCTCCGGGGACGCCGGGGTGCTGCTGCTCGGCGTGCTGACCCTGAGCTGGGCCGCGCTGCCGCTGTTCCTCTTCTCCAGCGACGAGAGCGCCGACCCGACCCGGCTGACCATGCTGCCGCTGCGCCCCGGCCCGCTGCTGCGCGGCACCCTGCTGGCCGCGCTGATCGGACCGGGGCCGCTGGTCAGCCTGGTGCTGGTGACCGCCGCGGTGCTGGCCGGCGCGACCGGCGGCGCCTCGGCCGCGGTCGCGGTGCTCGGCGTGCCGCTCGCGCTGCTCTGCCTGGTCACGCTCTCCCGGGCGGTCGCGGCGGGCAACGCCCGGATGCTCTCCAGCCGGCGCGGCAAGGACTTCGCGATCTTCGGCGGCCTGGCCTTCGCCCTCCTGGTGCAGGTCGCCAACGTCGGCTCGCAGAGCATCCTCGGCCGCCGGGGCGGGCCGATCGACCTCAGCCCGCTCAAGCCGATCGCCTCCGTGCTGCGCTGGATCCCGCCGATCAGCGCGGCGGACGCGCCGCGCACCGCCGGCGAGGGCCGGTACGGGCTGGCGCTGCTCCAGCTCGCCGCGGCCGCCGCGCTGCTGGCGCTGCTGCTGCGCTGGTGGCGGCGGAGCCTGCAGGAGCTGATGGTGACCGCCGACTCCTCCACCCTGGAGGTCGCCCGCGGGGTGCAGGACTCGCGCGGCTGGCGGTTCCTGCCCCAGGGCCGGACCGGCGCGGTGATGCAGCGGCACCTGCGGTACGCCTGGCGCGAGCCGCGGGCCAAGGCGGCGCTGTTCACCAGCATCGGGATGACGCTGGTGATCTGCGTGCTGTCGATGGTCCAGGGCTGGGCGAGCGTCTACCTGCTGGCGATGACCGGGGTGTTCCTCGGGCTGCAGATGCTCAACCTGTTCGGCATGGACGGCTCGGCGTTCTGGATGGTCGCCGCCACCCTGCGCACCCCGGCCGACGCCCGCTCCGAGCTGCGCGGCCGGGCGTACGCGGTGCTGTCGTACGCCGTCCCCGTGACGCTGCTGCTCGGGCTGGTCCTGGCGGCCGTCACCGGCCGGTGGAGCGAGCTGCCGTCCGCGCTCGGCCTGGCGCTGACGCTGCTCGGCTGCGGGATCGCGCTGGGCGCGATGTTCAGCGTCCTGGCGCCGTACACCATGCCGGCCGACAGCAACCCGATGCGCAACGCCGCCCCGGGCCAGGGCGGGCTGATCCTGCTCAACCAGTTCGGCTCGATGCTCGGCGTCGCCCTGCTGGCGCTGCCGGTCGGCGGCTACCTCGCCTGGGCCCTGGTCTCCGACGGCCCGAGCTGGCCGGTGCTGCTGGTCGGCCCGCTGTACGGCGCCCTGGTCGCGGCCCTCGGCGTCCGCCTCGCGGCGGCCCGCCTGCTGGACCGCACCCCGGAGATCCTCGCCAAGGCCGTCGAGCGCTGAACCGCTCTCCCGTCGGTCCGCGCCGCCGCTCCGGCATCATGGGCAGGAGGAGCCGGGCCGTCGTGGCACCGTCGAGGAGAGCAGGGACACACCGTGGGCGAGCGCGCGCAGCAGGCCGGGACCGCCGGACCGCTGCTGGAGCAGGCGGTGCGGTCGGTGGTGACGGCGCCGGAGGAGGCGCTGGACCTCGCCCTGGACACCGGGGCCTCGCTGCTGGCCGCCTCGGCCGGGCAGTGGCCGGAGGTCGGCCGGGCACTGCTCGGGTACGCGGACACGGCCGTCGGCCGCTGCTGGTCCGCCGGGTGGCGGCCGGCCGACCTGGCCCGGGTGGTGCGGCGCGAGCTGAAGCCCGTCCACCTGGCCCTCGCGGTGGACCTGATCGCCGCCGAGGGCCGCCGCCACCCCGCGGCCGCCCTGGACCGGCGCTGGCTGGAGCAGCTGCGCGAGCTGGAGGCCGAGGTGTGGTGGTCCGGCGACGACGAGTACCTCGGCGCCTTCGCCGACCGGCACCGGCTGGACCGCTTCGCGCTCGCCACCGCCGCCCTGGAGCTGCTGCGCACCTGGGGCCGGCTGCCGCCGATCGCCCCGGTGGGGCCCGCCCCCGGGCAGGCGGTGCGGCCGCAGCACGCGGGGCCGGTGAGCGGCGAGCCGCGGATGCTGGCGCGGATCCGGGCGCTGCTGGCCAAGGCCGAGTCCACCGAGTACCCGGAGGAGGCCGAGGCGCTGACCGCCAAGGCCCAGCAGCTGATGGCCCAGCACAGCATCGACGACGCGCTGCTGGCCGCGTCCGGTGCCGACCGCGACACCCCGGCGGCGCTGCGGATCGGGGTGGACAACCCGTACGAGGGCCCCAAGACGATGCTGCTGGACGCCGTCGCGGCGGCCAACCGGTGCCGGGTGGTGTGGGCGAAGGAGTTCGGCTTCTGCACCGTGGTCGGCTTCGACGGCGACCTGGACGGCGTCGAGCTGCTCTACACCTCGCTGCTGGTGCAGGCCACCCACGCGCTCAACAAGGCGGGCTCCCGCAAGGACTCGCGCAGCAAGGCGTTCCGGCAGTCCTTCCTGGTCGCGTACGCGGCGCGGATCCGCGAGCGGCTGACCGCCGCGACCGAGCGCGCCACCAGCGCCGCCGCGGCCGGACGGCACCTGCGCGAGGACGGCACCGAGGAGCAGCTGCTGCCCGACGCGCGGCTGCTGCCCGCGCTCGCCGCCCGCTCCGAGGCGGTGGACCAGGAGATCGGCCGGCTGTTCCCGAAGCTGGTCTCGCAGCGGGTGCGGGTCAGCGACGGCGTGGGCTGGGCGGCCGGACGCGCCGCCGCCGACCGGGCCGCGCTGCACGGGCGCGCCGGGGCGATCCGCCGGTAGGCGGTCACACCCCGGCGGTCCCCCGGCCGACCCGCGCAAGATCCACAGGAGTCGCCCCGCCTCCCGGGGGACCTGATAGAACGTAGTCCGCCACGAACAAAGGGGGGCTCGACGTGACGGAACCGGCGGCGGAGTCGGGGTACCGGGACCGGGTGCGCGGAACGCTGCTCGGCGGAGCGATCGGCGACGCGCTGGGCTGGCCGGTGGAGTTCCAGCAGCTCCACCAGATCCAGGACCGGTACGGGCCGCAGGGCGTGACCACACTGCCGGCCGGGTCCGGGCCGGTCGAGGTCACCGACGACACCCAGATGACGCTGTTCACCGCCGAGGGCCTGATCCGCGGCTTCGTCCGCGGCTGGACGGGCGGCGGCGGCTCGGTGCCGGAGGCCGTGCACGGCGCCTACCGGCGCTGGCTGCGCACCCAGTTCCAGGACGCGCCGGACACCGGGCCGCAGCCCCGCCCGTACGACGGCTGGCTGCTGAGCCGGCCCTTCCTGTACGCGCGGCGGGCGCCGGGCAACGCCTGCCTGAGCGGGGTGTCCGAGCACCCGGTGTTCGAGGCGCCGTCCGCGATCGGGCTGACCGGGCCGATCAACCCGGGTTCCAAGGGCTGCGGCACGGTGATGCGCTCGGCGCCGTTCGGGCTGGCCCGGCTGGGCGTCGAGCAGTCCTTCGGGCTGGCGGTGCAGTGCGCCCAGCTCACCCACGGCCACCCGACCGGCTACCTCGCGGCGGGCGCCTTCGCGGCGCTGGTCGAGCGGCTCGCGCACGGCACCGAGCCGTGGGCGGCGGTCGGCGAGACGGTGGAGCAGATCCGCGAGCTGCCGAGCTCCAAGGAGACCGTCCAGGCGCTGGCCCGGGCGGTGCGGCTGGCCCAGGAGGCCGAGCCCGCGGCGGAGACGGTGGAGCGGGTCGGGCTCGGCTGGATCGCCGAGGAGTGCCTGGCCATCGCCGTGTACTCACTGCTGGCGGCCACCCTGGACCCCGACCCGGTGCGCACCGCGCTGCTGCTGTCGGTGAACCACTCCGGGGACAGCGACTCGACCGGCGCGGTCTGCGGCAACCTGGTCGGGGCGGCGTACGGCGCCGCGGCGCTGCCCGCCGAGTGGGCCGGGGCGGTCGAGGGCCGGGCGGAGCTGCGGCAGGTCGCGGACGACCTGCTGGTGCTGTTCGGCAGCCGCGACCCCCGGCACCCGGCGCTCGGCGGGCGCTACCCGGCCTGGTGAGCCCGCGGCCCCTCGGACGCCGCCCCGGCCCGTCGGCTACTTCGCCAGCGGGTCGGTGACCTGGCCGAGGAACAGCGGCGCCCCGCCCCGGGCGTCCCGGATCAGGAACAGGAACGGCCGGTCCAGGTACAGCTGGACCGGCCGGTCGGCGTTCGGCGCCGCCGCCGCCTCGACCCCGGCACCGCTGCCGGCCGCCGCGACCGTCCCCTCCTCGTCGACCTCGACGGTGGCCTTCTGCACCACCGTGCCGACGACCAGCGGCTCCTTGGCGATGCCGGTGAGATCGGCCTTGTCGAAGGCCGAGGAGACGCCGAGCGAGCGCAGCGCGGGGGTGAGCTCCTTCGAGGTGCCGAAGCGGAAGCGCGGCAGCCGGAGGTCGACCGGCCGCTCGGCGAGGGCGCCGAGGACGCGGTCGAGCTGGGGCTGGTCCAGGCCCTTGGCGAAGGCGGCGAAGCCGCCCTGCGCGGGGACGATCAGGTCCATCACCAGTCCGCCGTCCGCGTACGGCAGCTCGACGGCCTGCCA
The DNA here is from genome assembly GCF_042789775.1 of Kitasatospora sp. NPDC056800. Lineage (NCBI taxonomy): Bacteria > Bacillati > Actinomycetota > Actinomycetes > Kitasatosporales > Streptomycetaceae > Kitasatospora > Kitasatospora sp. NPDC056800. The sequence goes on from NZ_JBHUAL010000209.1 coordinate 13,177, forward strand.
GGGCTCGCCGAGGATCCCGCCGGAGCCGTCGGCGTACTTGAACTCCCCGGTCTGCGCCATCGTGGGGACGGCCGGGGTGGAGCCGTCGAGCTTGTGGAACGGGCGGTCGGCGGTGTGCGAGGGCTTGAAGGCGGCGGCCCACCGGGCCTTCAGGTAGAGCGCGTCGGTGAGCACCAGCCGGGTGCTCGGGGTGATCGCGTCCCGGCCGAACAGGTCCTTGATCCGGCCGTCGGTGGCCTTCTCCACGGCCGCGTTGACGGTCTTGCGGGCCCCGTCCGGGTCCTTGGCGAAGTCGGCCTGGTGCACGCCGGTGTCGAAGGCGGCGGCCAGGTCGGCCAGGTAGCCCGGCTCGACGGCCAGGCCCTGCTGCGTCCAGAGGTCGTCGCTGCGGCGCAGGGTGAGCCGGTCGGTGGCCGGGACCGGCCGGTTCAGCGCGCCGGTGGCGAGCGCGTACTGCCGCGGGTCGAGCTCGGTGTGCAGGGCCTTGGCCAGTTCCCCGGCGGTGGCGCCGCGGGCGCCGGGCAGCAGCATCGCGAGCAGGGTGGCCAGGCCGGACGGCGAGACCACGAGGTTGCCGCCGGCGGCGTCCGGCTGGGCGGTCAGGGCGTGCAGGAGGTCGAGGCCGAAGGCGTCGGTGGCGGCCGCGGTGGCGGCCACCTGCGCCGGGTCGACGGCCGGGCGGCTCGCGGGCGCGGCCGCCCGGAGCTCCACGGGTGCGGCGGCTCCGGTGCCGCCGCAGCCGGCGAGCAGCGGCGTGGCGAGCGCGGCCGCGAGGAGCAGCGCCGCCGGGCGGCGGAGAGTGCGACGGGTTCCGGTGCTGCGGTTCGTCATGGCCCTTCGACGCGCCGCCCCCGGATCGGGTTCCGGCCCGTACGGCGTCAGTCCCAGAGCGCCCCGAGCTCCAGCAGTTCGTCCCGGTGCTCGATCCGCTCCACCCAGTCGGCCGGCCAGGCCGCCTCGCCGTGGTGGGCGCCCGCGAAGGCGCCGGCCAGGCAGGCGAGGGAGTCGGAGTCGCCGCTGGAGTAGGCGGCCCTCCGGACGGCGGCGACCGGGTCGTCGGGCAGCAGCAGGAAGCAGCGCAGGCCGGTGCCGAAGGCCTCCTCGGCGACCCAGCCCTCGCCGGTGGCCAGGCAGGGGTCGGCCTCGACGTCGGGGGCGGCGAGGGCGGCCTCCAGCTGGTCGAGCACCGTGAGGCAGTCGTCCCAGCCGCGGGCGATGACGGCCTGCGGGGAGCTGCCGTACCAGCGGTCGGCGAGGTCGCCGAGCCAGAACTCGTCGTAGCGCTCGCGGCTCGCCAGCGCGTACGCCCGCAGCACCGCCGGCAGCCCGGCGGGCGGGACGCCCTCGGCCAGCTTGCGGACGGCGTACGCGGTGAGGTCGCCGGCGGCGAGCGCGGTCGGGTGGCCGTGGGTGAGCGCGGACTGCAGCTGGGCGGCGCCGGAGAGCTGCCGGGCGTCCAGCTCGCGGATCAGCCCGATCGGGGCGACCCGCATGTTGGCGCCGCAGCCCTTGGAGCCGACGTCGCTGGCCTGCTGCCAGCGCTTCTCGTCGTGGCTGAGCCGCTCGCAGGCGCGCAGGCAGGTCATGCCGGGGGCGCGGTTGTTCTGCGGGGAGCGCCACCAGTCGACGAACTCCTCGCGGACGGGCCGCACCAGCCGGAGGGGGGTGAGCGGCCCGCGCGCCAGGGCGGTGCGCAGGCCGCGGCCGAGGGCGAGGGTCATCTGGGTGTCGTCGGTGACCAACGCGGGCTTGGGCAAGGGCAGTTGCCGCCAGTCCTCGCAGTACTGGGCGATGTGCTCGATCTCGTCGAACTCGGTGCGGTGGCCCAGCGCGTCCCCGATCGCCAGCCCCAGCAGCGCCCCTGTCGCCTTGCCCACGGCCCTCTCCCCCTCAGTCGTCAGACCTCGACCAGCAGCTCCTTGAGCCCCCGGATCACGTAGCCCGGGTTCCACTCGGGCTCGCGGACCAGCCGCAGGCCCGGCGCCCGCCGCAGCAGGGTGCCGTAGGACTCGGTGAGCTCCAGTCTGGCAAGCGGGGCGCCGAGACAGAAGTGGATTCCGGCGCCGAAGGTGATGTGCGGGTTGTCGGTGCGGCCGAGGTCGAGGCGGTCCGGGTCGACGAAGCGCTCGGGGTCGCGGTTGGCGGAGCCGAAGAGCAGGGCGATCTCGGCGCCGCGCGGGACGGTGACGCCGCCCACCTCGATGTCCTCCAGCACCCAGCGCTCGAACATCTGCAGCGGGGTGTCCCAGCGCATCAGTTCCTCGACGGCGGTGGGCAGCAGTTCGTCCACCGAGCCGCGCAGCCGGGCGAGCTCCCCGGGGTTGCGGAACAGCGCCCACCAGCCGTTGCCGGTGGTGTTGACGGTCGCCTCGTGGCCGGCGTTGAGCAGCAGCACGCAGGTGGAGATCATCTCCTGCTCGCTGAGCGCGTCGGAGCCCTCCTGGGCCTGGATCAGCGCGCTGATCAGGTCCGAGCCCGGGGCCGCCCGGCGCTCGCGGATCAGGGTGCGCAGGTAGTCGGAGAACTCGGTGCTGGCGGTGACGGCCCGGCGGGCGGCCTCCTCGCCGGGGTTGAGCTCGAACATCCCGGTGATGTCGGCGGACCACGGCCGCAGCAGGTGCCGGTCGCCCTCCGGCACGCCGAGCATCTCGGCGATCACGGCGACCGGCAGCGGCTCGGCGACGGTGGCGATCAGGTCGCCGCCGCCAGCCGCGAGCAGCTCGTCGACCAGCTCGCCGGCCAGCCGCCGCACGGTGGGGCGCAGGCCCTCGACCATGCGCGGGGTGAAGGCCTTGGAGACCAGCCGGCGGATCCGGGTGTGGTCGGGGGCCTCCAGGTCCAGCAGCCCGTTGTCGTTGAGGGTGTGGAAGGGCTCGTGCGCCGGGTCGGGCTCGGGGCGGCCGAACTCCGCGTGGCTGAAGCGGTGGGTGTAGGTGCGGCCCAGCCGGCGGTCGCGCAGCAGGGCGCTGACGTCCTCGTGGCGGGAGACGAGCCACTGGTTCGTCGGCTCGAAGTACGTCACCGGCGCGTGCTCGCGCAGCTCGGCGTACGCGTCGTACGGGTGGGCCACGAACGCCGCCGACCAGGGGTCGAACTTCGCCGTCGTCGTCATCGGTCGATCACTCCAGGCCAGAGGGGGGAAGCCGGAAGGATCATCGTACGCACGCGGTACGTCCGGGAATATGACCCTTCCGGCCCCTGCTCAGGCCCGCTCCAGGACAAGTCGGCGCACCAGCTCCGGGAGCGCCTGGGAGATCGGCTCCCGGATCACCTCGGCCGCGGCCCCGTCGTACGGCGTCGGCTCGCCGTTCACGATGATCAGCTCCGCCCCGCTCCTCACCGCGTCGAGCGGCAGCGCCGCCACCGGGAACACCTGGAGGCTGGTGCCGACCGCGATGAACACGTCGCAGGCCCGAACGATCGCGTCGGCCTGCCCGAGCACCTCCGGGTCGAGGTTCTCGCCGAACATCACCACGCGCGGCTTCAGGATCCCCCCGCAGGCCCGGCACGCCGGGTCCGGCTCCCCCGCCTCGACCCGCGCCAGCGCCTCCGCCATCGGCCCGACCACCCGGCAGCGCAGGCACTGCGTCTCCCGGGCCGTGCCGTGCAGTTCGAGCACCTTGCGGGCGGGCAGCCCGGACTTCTGGTGCAGCCCGTCGATGTTCTGGGTGAGCACCCGCAGCGGCAGACCGGAGCGCTCCAGGTCGACCAGCGCCCGGTGCCCGGCGTTCGGCTCGGCGGCCAGTGCGCCCGTCTCCAGCCGCATCCGCCAGGCCCGCCGGCGCACCTGCGGATCGTCCCGGTACGGCCCGATGGTGACCAGCTCCTCGGCCGACGGGTCCTTCTGCCACAGGCCCTGCGGGCCGCGGTAGTCGGGGATGCCGGAGTCCGTCGAGATGCCCGCGCCGGTGAGCACGGCGATCAGGGGACGCTTCGCGTTCATACCCCGGACGGTACGGGCGGCGGCCCGGCCCCGGCCACCGAAATTCCGGGGGCGCCGGCCCCGCGAACGCCCCGGCCCGGGAAACGCCGAAGGGCCCGGAGGCTTGATGCCTCCGGGCCCTTCTTCTTTGTAGCGGGGACAGGATTTGAACC